>JBFIDI010000009.1:0-31005 GCA_041581405.1 Burkholderiaceae bacterium | reverse complement strand
TGAATTTTGGTGTGAAATCCGTGTGAATCCAACGCCAATGAAAGCGCATAAACGCTCATTTCCGGGCACCAACGCCAATGGCGTTTCATTGGCGTTGGTGTTCTTTTATGGTGCTGGGGGAAATTGAATGATGGTCTGGAGCCCGCACCCATGTTGATAACAGAGCTGGTCGCTGAAGTCTTAACCCCCAACTGTTCCCCCACATCTGGGATCAGGGTGCTACAAGAGCAGCAAATGCCGCTTTTCTGCCCCAACCGCAGCATGCAGCGCAATCCTGTGGTCTAAGGCGACAGTGCGCCTAGAAGCCGCAACGGGGTCTGGATCCACAAGCCCCCCTGCGCAACAAGCAACCACGCGTTCGGTATCGTCTGGTGGGCGAGAGGTCCGGGCTTCTATCCGTTCACTGCTCCGTGGATCGACGCAAACCTGCTCGCGAGTTCGCGTCGGATGTTCTTTCGCACGGCGGCATCTTGGAAGCGTCGCGTTTCGTCGCCAGCGGCGGGCTGCAGCGGCGGCACCGCCGTGGGTTTGAGCTTTTCATCCACGGCCACCATCGTGAAGAAGCAACTGTTTACATGCCGCCTGACCTGGCTGCGAATGTCTTCAGCCACGACCTTGATGCCCACCTCCATGGACGACGTACCCGTGTGGTTCACGGAGCTCAGAAAGCTCACCAACTCGCCAACGTGAATGGGTTCTCTGAACATGACCTGATCCACGCTCACCGTCACCACATACCGACCGGCGTACCGGCTGGCGCAGGCATACGCGACCTGGTCCAGCAGCTTGAGGATGGTGCCACCGTGAACGTTGCCCGAAAAATTCGCCATGTCCGGCGTCATCAGCACGATCATCGCGAGTTGATGTCTCGGCAAATCGATCACGAAAACCTCCCTTCAAACGCGTTCGAGTATGACGGCAATGCCCTGGCCGACGCCAATGCACATGGTGCACAGCGCGTAGCGACCATTCGTGCGTTGCAGCTGGTTTACAGCCGTTGTTCCCAGCCGTGCACCCGAGGCACCTAGCGGATGACCCAGGGCGATGGCACCACCATTCGGGTTCACCCGCGCATCGTCGTCCGCCAGACCCAGATCGCGCAGTACCGCCAGACCCTGGGCTGCGAACGCTTCGTTCAGTTCGATCACGTCCATATCGGCCAGCGTCAAGCCGGCCAATGCCAGCACCTTGCGGGTGGCCGGTGCCGGGCCCATGCCCATGATGCGCGGCGGCACGCCAGCCGTGGCCATTGCCACGACACGCGCGCGCGGGGTGAGACCGTGGCGCGCGGCCGCCTGTTCGCCGGCCAGCAGCAAGGCGCAGGCACCGTCGTTGACACCGCTGGCGTTGCCCGCGGTCACACTGCCGTCGGGCCGCACCACGCCCTTGAGCCTGGCCAGCGCTTCGAGGCTGGTCTCACGCGGGTGTTCGTCTTGGCTGATAACCACCGGCTCGCCCTTCCTTTGCGGCACATTCACCGGAACGATCTCGGCATCGAAGAAGCCGCTGCGTTGTGCCGCCAGGGCTTTTTGATGCGACGCCAGTGCCATGCGGTCCTGCGCAGCCCGCTCGATCTTGTAATCGGTGGCCACGTTCTCCGCAGTCTCGGGCATGGAGTCGACGCCGTAGCGCTGTTTCATCAACCGGTTGATGAAGCGCCAGCCAATGGTGGTGTCATGGATGGCATTGGCACGCGAAAACGCCGACTCCGCCTTGGGCATCACGAAGGGCGCGCGGCTCATGCTCTCCACGCCGCCGGCAATCACCAGCTCGGCCTCGCCGCTCTTGATGGCCCGGGCCGCAGTACCCAGCGCATCCAGGCCCGAGCCACACAAGCGGTTGACCGTCGAACCAGGCACTACCAGCGGCAGACCGGCCAAAAGCGCACTCATGCGGGCCACGTTGCGGTTGTCCTCGCCGGCCTGGTTGGCGCAGCCGAAGATCACGTCTGAGACCGCCTGCCAGTCGACCTGCGCATTGCGTGCCATCAAGGCCGCCAAGGGAACGGCTCCGAGGTCGTCGGCGCGCACCGACGACAGGGCGCCGCCGTATCGACCAAAGGGGGTGCGTACGGCGTCGCAGATGTAGGCTTGACGGGTCATGGAAGGTCCTTGCTGTGGTGAAGCGCCCAGATGCGGGCAAGCAGACGGAGGACTCCGGGTTCGCCAATGACGGGTGAGGCGAGTTCGATCAGCTTGCCCTCAAGGTCCGCGTCGGACAGCGGCAACTCGGGATCTCCTTTGCGGTCGGTTTGCAGGTGTGTTAGTTGGCGGCCGTCGCGCAGCGTGACGGTGATGCGTGCGCCACGCCGCTTGGGGAAGGCGGCATCGATGCGGGGATCAAGCACCGCCGTGATACACGACATGAGTCGCCGCGTCGCCGGGTCACTGAGCCGTTCGGGCGAGTAGGCCGCCATGCGCACGCTGCCGTGCACCAAAGCGCAAGCCACCATGTAGTGCAGGCTGAAGCGCGCCTCATCGGCGCTTTGCGGATTTACATAGCCGGCGATGTCCAGCGTGGGCTGATACACGCCCAACTGCAGGCTTTGCACGTCGGACGCCGTAAATCCGTGCTGATGCGCCATGGCAAGCACGCCGTCGATGGACGGAAAGGTGTGGCCACAACCGACGTGGTTCTTGAATGTGAGCCGTGTGACATGAAAATCCTGGCCCAGGGTTGCGCCTATCGTCGACCAATCGGGCCCTTCGCTCATCGCCTGGCCGAGACCCGCTTCGCCTTCCAGCACATCCAGCGAGCTGCGCATGCCGCCTGCTGCCAGCTGCGCGGCGAGCAGTCCCGCCTCGGCCGCGCGGCCCGCGTGCAGGGGTTTGGCCATGCTTTCGATGCGGAAAGCCTGCTGCAGGCCCGCCGTGAACGTGGCGGCGATGGCAAGCGCATGTGCGTACGGCTCCGCGTCCAGCCGCAGCAGGCTGCCGGCCGCGGCTGCCGCACCAAAAGCACCCATGGTCCCCGTATTGTGCCAATAGCGGTAGTGCGGCCGCCCCATCACCACGCCTATGCGCGTAGAGACCTCGTAGCCCAAGACGACGGCACGCAGGAATTCCGGCCCGGTGGCACCGACCGCCTGCGCTGCAGCCAGGGCAGCGGCAATGGTCGGCGCACCTGGGTGGACCATCGCGTCACGAAAGCTGTCGTCGACTTCGGCCGCGTGAGCGGCTGTGCCGTTGATCAGTGCGGCGGCACGCGCGGTGGCTGCCCGGCCGTCGCCCAGCCTGGCAGGGCCTCGGTGCAGATCGTCAGCCAGTGTGCGCTCCAGCAGCTGCACTGCCGGCATGGAAATGCCAGGGTAGAGCGAGGCATACCAGTCCACCACGGCCCGCTGCGCATGGTGCTGGACCTCGTCGTTCAACGGCTGCTCTCGAAACCGGGACGCGTGGCGCCCGAATAGTTCTGTCGCAAACATGGTTCTTTCCTATGGCCATGAATTGGAATGGGGCAACAACGTCGCCATCATCAAGCGCCCAGCACGTGTGGCAGATCGCCCCGGACGAAACCGGGGCCACTCACGCTGGCCAGCCAGTCGAGATCGGCTCGCAGCGCGGCCTCTCCCTGCTCGCGCGCCCAGAACACAGGCCCGCCTTGCCAGCGCGGGAAACCGTAGCCATTGACCAGCACCACGTCTACGTCACTGGCGCTTTGGGCCACACCCTCCGACAGCAACAACGCGGCCTCGTTGACCATAGCGAGCAATGCCCGGCGTTGAATCTCGGCCGGCTCGAGAATACGCCCAACGATACGTTTGGCGCCACGTGCGGCAAGGATGACTTCAGCGACCAACGGGTCAGCCTGCCGCACGGTTCTGCCATCGAGAGTCTCGTAACGATAGTACCCAGCGCCCGTCTTGCGCCCCAGTCGGCCGGACTCACACAACTGGTCCGGAATGCACACGTATCGCGCGTGGGGATCGCGCATGGCAGCCTGGCTCCTTCGCATGCGCCAGGCAATGTCGAGGCCGGACATGTCGGCTACGGCAAAGGGGCCCATGGCAAAGCCGAAGGCTTCGAGAGCCGCGTCTACCTGCTCGGGCAATGCACCGTCCTCGAGCATGAATTCGCATTGCCGGCGATAGGCCGAATAGATGCGGTTGCCGATGAAGCCGAATGCGTTGCCAGTGACCACCGGCAGCTTGCGCAGGCGCCGGGCCATATCCAGTCCTGTGGCCAGCACCTCGCGCGAGGTCGCCCCGCCTTTCACCACCTCCAGCAAGCGCATCACGTGGGCCGGACTGAAGAAGTGCAAGCCGACCACGTCTTGCGGGCGCGACGTGGCCGCCGCTATCGCGTCCAGGTCCAGATAAGACGTATTCGATGCCAACACTGCGCCGGGCCGGGCAATCGCATCGATACGGCGAAAGACCTCCTGCTTGACTGCCAGGTCCTCGAACACGGCCTCGATCACAATGTCCGCTTCGGCCACTGTCGACCAGTCAACACTGGATGTCAGGCGGGACGTGCAAGCGGCCGCGCTGGTGGCCGGCATTTTGCCAGCGGCCACACGGTCGGCATAGTGCTCGTGGATACGGGTCCTGCCGCGCTCAAGGGCTGCGGCATCCTGTTCCAGTAGCGTCACCTCCAGTCCAGCATCCAGTGCCGCGATGGCGATACCTGAACCCATGGTGCCGGCCCCAACGACCAGAAGTCGCTGCACCGCACGAGGAGCGACGCCCACCAGTTTCTCCTGCTTTGCGGCATCACGTTCGGCGAAAAACTGGTGGCGCAATGCACGCGCTTCGCGAGAGCCTCGCAGCGTCTGGAAAGCAGCCCGCTCATTGGCCAGCGCGTCGTCGATGGGCAGCACCGCTGCCGACTTCACGGCCTCGATGGCAGCCAGCACCGCCGGGCGCCCTTTGCCAGCCCGCGTCGAATCCTTCGCGGCGGCGGCCACATCCGCGCCCGAAGCAACCGGAACAGCACGATCCCTCAGTGATACCTTGGCACCGTTCAGGCGCCGTGCATGGGCTATTGCGGCGCTGCGCAGATCGCCATCGGCCACTTCGTCGACGATGCCCAGCGACAGCGCCATTTCGCTGGTGATGCGCTCGCCGCTGCACACCATGCGAATCGCACGCGCTACCCCGACCTGACGCGGCAAGCGCTGCGTGCCACCAGCGCCGGGAATGATGCCCAGCGTCACCTCAGGCAACCCCAAAAGGGTTCCCGGGCTCGCCACGCGGGCATCGCAGCCCAAGGCCAGTTCGAAACCACCACCTAGCGCTGCGCCATGCAACGCAGCGACCACCGGCTTGCCGCAGCGCTCAATTGCCCCGATCACAGCCGGCAACTGCGGCTCGACCAGAGCTTGGTCGAACTCACGCAGATCAGCGCCCGCGATGAACGTCGTGCCTGCGCCAATGATGATCGCCGCGCGAAGCCTGTCATCGCTTCGCAAGTCGCCAATAGCTGCCAACAAGCCACGCCGTACGGGGGCAAACCCGGCATTGATTGGCGGGTTGTCAATCACGATCACCGCCACATCATCATCACGCTCCACCCACACGCACCCCTCCCTCGCGGAGGCGTTCATCGGCTCACCCATATCAAGTCCTCGTTGAAGTTTCATTCAGCCTAGCCAGCAACAGCCGGTTGACCCTGCCGGCGCATTCAGGCTGCACCCAGGGGCCTGCATCCCCCACGAAATGCGTTTGAAAGTGCGGGCGGCCCGCACTCATTTGCAGTGTGGCTTGCCGGCGTCGCCCTGCCGTGTAGTAGAACGCGAGGGTCGCAAATCGCCGACAGGTCGACGGTTGCCGCCACGCCATCGTGCCGTTTCGCCCGGCCCCGCCAACAGATCGCCTGCTTCGGCCAGCGCGGCGGCCACAACGGTCAGGCGCCCAGCACAACCACACCGTCGGCGGCTCGCACGCCCTGGCCAACCGGCAGCACGAACACCGGGTTGATCTCGGCCTCAACCAGACGATCCTCCAACTGCGCCGCCATCTCCGAGAACGCGACGATGGCACTCACCAGTGCGTCGACATCGGCCTTCGGTCGACCGCGAAAGCCGTCCAGCAAGGGCCAGGTCTTGAGTTCGCGGGCCATGTTGAGCGCGTCGGCACGGCTCAGGCCGGCGCCAGGTGCCAGCAATCGCATCGTCGTGTCCTTGAAGAGCTCGGCAGTCACGCCGCCCATGCCGAGCAGGATGCCCGTGCCCAATGGATCGCGGTGCATGCCGAGTATCAATTCAATGCCTCCACTGACCATCTCCTGAACCAGAAACCGCTGCGGCCGCACGCCAGCCCGGGATTCGACATCGATCGCCATCTCGGCCAGTCGCGCACCCACGGTCTGGGCATCGAGATTGACTGCAACGCCACCCACATCGCTCTTGTGGGTGATTTGCGACGACAGAACCTTGAGCACCACGCGGCCCTCCAAATCACGTGTCGCGGCAACTGCCTGATCGGGCGTCGTGACGATCGTCTCGCGTACGCAGGAAACACCGAAGCGCGCGAAGAGTTGCTTTGCCTGCGCTTCGTCCAGCGAGCCGGTACCCAGGTCATCAATATTGATCGGGGCATTGGTGATCTGAATGTGCGTCGGTGCCTGCCAAGTGCCTTGCCGGAGCATGGCGCCCAAAGCCGCAGTACAACTCTCAGCGGCAGTGAAGGCCGGAACGCCTCGTTGGGTCAGAAGCGCAGCCACATCGGGCGCATGCGGACTCACATAGGCGATCACCGGTTTGTCGGACAAGGGCAGGCAGTCCTGGATAGCGCCGGCCATCAGTTCCGGCATCGCCAGGCTCGACGAGCCCACGATGATGGTCAATGCGTCATAGCTGGGGCTGTTCAGCAACACCTTGATGGCACCGCGCAGCAGATCAGGGCGCAGACCTGCCAGCGTCACGTCGATCGGATTGCGATCCAACACGGCATGATCGCCCGTCTGCAATGCGCGCAATGCCTCGGCCGTGGCAGCGTCTGGCGCGGGCGCTTCGAATCCCGCCATGCCCAGGTCGTCGGACACCAGCGTGCCCGCACCACCGGTGGAGGTCAAAATGGCGACACGCTTGCCGCGCAAATGCCGGCCCGTGGCCAGCGCGACCGGTAGATCCAGCAGGTCCCCGAACGTTTGGGCCCGAATGACACCTACTTGCTTGAACAACGCGTCATACATGCGGTCGGCACCGGCCATCGCGCCGGTATGCGACACCGCGGCCTGCGCCCCGGCTTCGGAGCGTCCGATCTTGAATGCCACTATGGGCTTTCCGGCGGCCGCCGCCTTCAAGGCGGCTGCGCGAAACCTGGCCGGGTTGCGCAAGGTCTCGATGTACAAGGCGATGACCTTCGTGGCGGGATCGTCGGCGAGGTGGTCGATGAAGTCGGCCAGTTCCAGATCGACCTCGTTGCTGGTGGAGATCAGCTTCGACAGGCCGATGCCACGCGCCGCAGCACGCGACAAAAGGGAACCCAGGATGCCGCCGCTCTGCGATACGACGCCGATTCCGCCCACCGGGAAGTGCTCCATCTCCAGCGCGCCGGTGGCCGACAACACGATGTTGTCGCGGAGGTTCACCAGGCCGATGGTGTTCGGGCCCAGGATGCGCATCGTGCCGGCCGCCTCCATCAGTTGCTGCTGACGTCGCGCACCGGCCTCACCGGTCTCGGTGTAGCCGCTGGCCAGCACGATGGCTGCCGCAGTGCCGCGCCTGGCCAGATCGCGTACCGCCTGGTGGGCCCGCTCAGCACCCAGCAATATGATGCCGACATCGGGCACTGTGGGCAATGCGTCCACGTCCGGATAACAGGCCAGTTCGCCAATGCGATCGACCTTGGGATTGACCGGCAGAATGTCGCCAGCAAAACCATGCTTGAGCAGGTAGGATACCGGTCGACCAGCCGTCTTGCCGGCATCCGCCGAAGCACCGATGATGGCGACGCTGCGCGGCTTGAGCAAACGAGAGATTGCGTCCATGGTTGTCATTCCTTGGGAGCTGTTTTTGCCAGGAAGGCCATCACTGATTCGCGGTGCTCGGTACTGGTGTAGCAAATGCCCTGGGCCTGACTGCCCTGGGCGAAGACCTGATGCGCCGACAACTCGAAACTCTGGTTGAGGATGGTCTTGCCCAGCGCCAACGCGGTGGACGAACCTTTGCCGAGCTCACGCGCCCAGGCTTGCGCATCGGTGAGCAGTACATCAGCCGAGGTCTTGCGATCGACAATACCCAGCGCCAGCGCCTCGTCTATCTCGACTTTTCGGCCCGTGAAGATCAGTTCCTTGGCCTTGGGCAGCCCGACCCGGCGTGGCAGGAAATACATGCCGCCGCCATCAGGAACGATGCCACGGTGAATATAGGACCATGAGAAATTCGCCCATTCACTGGCGATGATGAAATCGCAGGCCAGCGCTGTATCGGCACCCAGGCCGGAGGCAGCCCCGTTGACCGCCGCAATCACCGGTTTGGGCATGGTGTGCAGCAACGACTGCGTGTAGTGCACACGCTGTTGCCGGTGCCAGCCATTGAAGCCAACGTCGCCGGCCGGTGCATCCATGCGGCGCTGCATGCCGGCGATGTCGCCACCGGCGCAGAAACCCTTTCCGGCACCGGTCAGCACAAGCGCCTTAATCGACTTGTCGGCGGCGACCTGCTCAAGTGCCCGGATGAACTCCGAGCGCATGTCGTCACTCATCGCGTTGCGTTTTTCCGGTCGATTGAAAACGAGCGTTGCGATACCGCCTTCGGTACGCAGGTCGATCAGGGATGTGGTCATGGATCTGTCCTCAAACTTGGCCAGGCACGAGTCAGTCGGCCTTCAGGTTGTTCTCTTTGACAACTTTTCCCCAGCGCGCTTGTTCGGCGCGCACATAGGCATCCAACTCTGCCGGCGTGCCGGCACTGATCACCAGGCCCTCGTGCTCGACTTTCTTCTTGAACTCAGGCGTATTGGCTCCGGCCTTGGCTGCGGCGTTGAGCTTGGCGATGACGTCGGCAGGTGTGCCGGCGGGGGCGTATAGACCGTACCAGCTTTCAACCTGAAAGCCCGGCACGCTGTCGGCAATCGCTGGAACACCTTTGAGCGCGGGTGACGGCTGAGGTGTGGTCACACCCAGGGCGCGCAGCTTGCCACCGTCGACAAAAGTCGATACGGCAGCGGCCGTACCGAAGAAGAGGTCGACCTGCCCGCCCAGGAGGTCGGTCATGGCGGGGCCTGCGCCGCGATACGGAACGTGAATCATGTCCACCTTGGCCATGTTCTTGAACATTTCACCGGCAAGATGTGCGGAGGTTCCGTTTCCCTGGGAGGCAAACGTCAACTTGCCGGGCTGCTTCCTGGCCGCAGCCAGCACATCGGCAACCGACTTGAATGGACTCTCTGCGCGGACCACCAATACATTGGGCCCGCGCCCGATCAGACTCACCGGTGTAAACGCTTTGTCCGTGTCGAACGGTAGCTTGGGCTGCAGGCTGGGATTGACGGCATGTGCAAAGGACGCGACCACCAATGTGTAACCATCGGGCGCGCTCTTTGCCACGGCGTCAGTGCCGATGATGGTGCCGCCACCTGGCTTGTTTTCGACAATGACCTGCTGCCCCAGGGCCTGCGACATGCCTGCGCCCAGGGTGCGCGCGATAAGGTCGGTTCCGCCGCCTGGTGCGAACGGCACAACCAGGCGAACTGGCTTGTCCGGAAAGGCCTGCGCCGAGGCTGCCGCCAGTACCAGCGAAATCCCGAAAAACCGGGTCCGCTTGCAAAGCGGTTGAATGAAATCAAACATGGTTGTCTCCTGATAGGGCGCGGGGGATTCCCGCACTGGATTTCCGCATCGGTCGGGATGACCTGTGCATGGAGGAAGCATAGTCAGAACGCTCGCCGGATACACTAGTCCAATTCCAACCAGTGGAATAGCATGAAGGTCTGTCCCATGAGCAAAGCATCTCTCGAATTGCATGAAGTCAAACCCGGGATATCGCCTGCCAATCGCTCTCTGGAGCGCGGCATCGAGATTCTGCGCGCCTTCAGACCGGGCTCTGAAATGCTGGCGAACGGTGAACTGGCGGAACGTACGGGGCTGTCCCGATCAACCATCAGTCGCCTCACACAGACACTGGTCGGGGTTGGCATGCTGCAACTGGACGCGCGCCAACGTGCCTATCGCCTGGCGCCAGCAGTGCTGAGCTTGGCGCATGCCATGCGCGCGGGCTCGAAGGTGCTAGGCGTTGCAGCACCGTTGATGCGGGAGCTTGCGGAACGAGAGCGCATCAACGTGGGCCTGGCAGCGCCCGATCGGGACGAGATGGTCTACCTGGAATCGATACGCTTCAATCGGCGAGTCGCCTTGCGCAACGTTGTCTCGGGTCAACGCGTGCCAATGGAGCTGACTTCGTTGGGGCAGGCCTACCTCGCGGTGGCATCGGAAGCACGACGCAAGGCATTGCTCCGCGCTTTCCGCAAGCGGCGTGGTAAGCAATGGCCTATGCTGGAGGCGCAAATACGGGATGCCATTGCGAGTGTTCACCAACGCGGCTATTGCTCCGCGGCGTGGCAGCCAGAAGTTGTCGCCATCTCTAGCCCGCTGCGCGTTACGCAGGGAATTCATGTCTTGAATGTCAGCGTCTCCACCACCGAGTCGATTACCGAAGTAGTCCATCGTCTGTCCGGTGCACTGCTCTCGCTACAAGGCAACATCATGAAGGCCATTGCAATTCAAAATGTCGATTAGCCCTGAGAGGCAAGGAGCACAGCGTTGACTCCGTTTGAAAACGGCACCTCCGGGGGGAGCAGATTGCAACTGGTGTTGACGAATGGCCTATCGTCAATCGGTCTGTACGCCTGTCGCGCTAACAAGCACTCCTGTGGCTGCGATCGACCCGACAACTCGACACGGCCTGAACGGTCTGCGACGCGACATGCGGTTCATGAGGACGACCCGTCGCACGCCTGGATGTGCGGAGCACAACGACGCCGACCGCCGACCGCTCCAACATCGAAATCGCATGAACATGGAGCACATTCTTCTGCGACGCCGATGCCAGCAATCCCTATGCTTCATTCATGTCCCAACCGCCGCACGACTTCACCAAACGAATCACAAAACCATGCTCGAGCCAATACTCGAGGCCACAGCGCGGCAAGCCTCATTGAACAGAGCGATCACGGACGTCCACACGGCACTTCGACCGACTGGCTCCACGAGCCGAATATCAAAAGGAAAATGCGGGGGAAATATTTTGGTGATTAGCGACCATGGGGGTAAATTTCGATCTTGTTCCCCCACTTACTTCGAACTGTCCGGGATTCATTGGGACACCATGGAAGTAAAAAAACCCGAGTTTCAGAGGAGAAACCCGGGTTTTTGGGACGTCACCGGAACTTACCGGATGAGTGTATGGTGGAGTTGGGGGGATTCGAATGAAGGGCTGGGGCCCGCATCAATGTTGACTACACCGATACTGATCGCAGTCTTCACCCCCAACTGTTCCCCACAGTTTCGTCGGAATGCTACAAAAGAAGCAAGTTTCAAATTTTCGCTCCACACGCGAACGCGCAAAGCCAGCTCTGCTGCGTGGAATGTTGACGTGGAAGGAACCCGCATGCTGGTGCGAGCAGGCCCCGCGCGAGACTGCGTCATCAAGACCCATTTGGAGAAGGCTATACAGCCGATGGCTGCACAAACGAGGCGACAACCACCTTGACGCGCGCCGACCCCTGGGTCTACCTCAGGGATGTCCTTGAGCGGCTGCTCTCACATCCGAACCACCGGATCGATGAGTTGCTGCCGCATCTCGGTGGAGCCCGTCGAACTGACCTCGTCAAGACGGGACGGCTGGACGTACATGGACGCCCCCGGTTTGCCAAGCTCTCAGTTTGCTGCGGCACGAAGGAGAAGATTGCTCCCGTACATCCGGACTTTCGGTGCGAGACGGACTCGCTGTCCATGATGGGTTCGCCTCGGCGTCAGCCGCATCGTTCTTGTTGCTCTTCACGTACGGCTTGACGAACTGTGGTGCCATCAGGCGAACCACGTGCCCCAAAGCCTGAAGCTTGCGCGCCCAGTGGTGCGCGCCCGAACACGCCTCCATGCCGATCAAGCAGGGAGGCAGGTTGGCGAAGAACGCCGCGACCTGGTCGCGCTTGAGCTGCTTGCGCAGCTCGACCTTGCCGTGTCGGTTCACTCCGTGGACTTGGAAAACGTTCTTGGCCAGATCGAGGCCGACTGTCGTAATCTGCATGGTGGACGCTCCTTCCGGTACGAGTGGTTGATGACACTTCCAATCTGGCACATTCATGCCGTCATCGGGTGGGGGCGTCCATCCCATTGCTTACAACTGACTGCCGCCAACACGCGGCGCAATCACACCGAGTTCTCGCCAGCAAGGACGCGGTCTATTGACCGCCTACGTTCGCCACCTCACGGGTGGCTTAGAAGGCAGTGGTGGTGACCGGCACGAACAGGAGCGACCGATGTGCGAGCAGGATGTCTGCGCAGCTTGCAACCGGCACCCGCACGTGATCGCTTCGAAGGGCGCCAAGCAGCAGCAGCATGCCACTCACCGCGCCCGGCAGGGACAGCTACCGGCCGCGGGAAAGAAGCTCTCCTGCGGTTTGCAGGAGAAGGAGCCAGGCAAAGCCTGCCAACGGAGAAGCAGCCATGGGTGGAGAAGATAGCGCAGAAGCGCCCGGAATCAGGACTTGGACAGCGAAAGCCCCTGCCTGCCACACCCGCGGCTCGCAGCATGGGATGCCCCGCCTGAGTTTTTCTCTTGTCAGTCTTGAAAAATTGTCGTTTGACCCCCTTGGGGCACTTCCCTAGAGTCAACACACCCGGCCCCCAGATGATGGGCCTGGCACTACAGGAGACAAACATGACTCTCGCAAACCCCGGGCGCCGCGGCGCGCTCAAAGGACTATCCGCGGCAGCGGTGGCGTTTGGCGCAGGCGCAGCCGCCCTGCCAAGGTCAGTGTTCGCGGCGGAGCCGGTACAACTGATCAGCCACCGGTACCCAGCCCTGGAGTTCTGGGCCAACAAAATGAAGACGGCGCTGCCGGGCGTGGACGTCAACGCGCAGCTGATGCCTTTCGAGAAGATGGGCGAGCTCGTCACCATCGCGATGTCCTCCAAGTCGTCGACGTTCGACATCGTCTACGTGATCGACTCTTCCGTCGCATCTTATGCGCGCAACGGCTGGCTGCGTCCCCTGGATGACCTGTGGGCCAAGTACAAGAACGAGTTCAACCTCGGCGACCTCTCCGAGACGGCGATGAAGATGTGCACGTACAACGGGCGCATCTACGCCCTGCCGGGCACGGTGAACGTGATGATGCTGTACTACCGCAAGGACCTGCTCGACGCGGCAGGCAAGCCCTTGCCGAAGACGGTGGCGGAATACCAGGCGCTCGCGAAGGCGCTCAACTCGCCGGCGCGCGCCGGCGCGATCAGTTGCCTCAAGCCCACGGACGCCGCGATGAACGAGGCCCATTGGTACATGAACACCATCGGCCAGGGCTGGTTCGACAGCAACTGGAAGCCGATCTTCAACAACGAGGCCGGCGTGCGCGCCATCGAGGCCCTGAAGGAGTCGACCATGGCCGCGCAGCGCGGCTTCGTCACCGCTGCCAACGACGAGTGCACCATCGCGCTGCAGCAGGACGCGGCCGCGATGGGCATGCAGTGGGCGACCCGTGCGCGTTCGGTGGACGACCCCAAGCAGTCCCGCGCCGCCGGCAAGTTCGAGTGGGCGCCCATGCCGCAGGGACATGCGCGCGTGCTGGCCGACGGCTACGCCATCTCCGCCTTCAGCAATCAGGATCCCGACAAGCTGTTCCGCATCATCGCCACCGCCACGCGCGAGGCCAACATGCGCGAGGCGGCAGGCATGCTGGTGCCGCCGCGCAAGGCCTTGTTGAACGACGCCGACCTGCGCGCGAAGAACCGCTTCTATCCCGCGGCCGCACAGGCCATAGAGAGCGGCACGCCGTTCCCCGCCCTGCCCGAGTTCTACGCGGTGGGCGAGTTCATCTCGCGCCGCATCCTGCAGGCCGTCACCGGCGAGATGCCGACCAAGCAGGCGCTGGATGCCGCGGCCGGCGAGACCGAGGCCTACCTCAAGGCTCGCGGCTACTACCGCTGAGCGGCCATCCACCACTTCCCAGGCGGGCTCCATGGCATCAGTACAAATCAGCGGCATCGAAAAGCATTTCGGCGGCACCCACGTCATCCGGGCCGTGGACATCGACATTGCCGACGGCGAGTTCTGCGTGCTCGTCGGACCGTCGGGGTGCGGCAAATCCACGCTGCTGCGCATGATCGCCGGCCTGGAGGACGCCGACGAGGGCGAGATATCCATCGGGTCGCGGGTGGTCAACGAAGTCCCGCCCAAGGACCGGGACATCGCCATGGTGTTCCAGAACTACGCGCTCTACCCGCACATGTCGGTGCGGGAGAACATGTCGTTCGCGCTCAGCCTCGGGCGCCACCCGACGCAGGAGATCGAGCAGCGGGTGGACCGGGCCGCCGGCATCCTCGGCCTCGGCCCCTACCTGGACCGCTTCCCCCGGCAGCTCTCGGGCGGCCAGCGCCAGCGGGTCGCCATGGGGCGTGCCATCGTGCGCAACCCGCAGGTCTTCCTTTTCGACGAGCCCCTGTCCAACCTCGACGCCAAGCTGCGCGTGCAGATGCGCGCGGAGATCCGCGAATTGCACCAGCGCCTCAAGGCCACCTCCGTCTACGTCACCCACGACCAGACGGAGGCCATGACCATGGCGGACCGGATAGTGGTGCTGCGCGGCGGCGTCGTGGAACAGGCCGGCGCGCCGCTGGATCTCTACGATCGCCCGGTCAACACCTTCGTCGCAACCTTCATCGGCTCCCCGTCCATGAACCTGCTGCCCGGCACCGTTCGCGGCGACCGGGTCCAGTTCGAAGGCGACGCCAGCCTGCCGCTGCCCACCGCACACCGCGCGCAGGAGGGACACAAGGTCCTGTATGGCATCCGGCCCGAGCATTGCGCCCTCGGCGGCGCCGGACTGCCGGTGGAAGTCGTGGTGGTGGAGCCGACCGGCGCCGATACGCAACTCTATTGCCGCTTCGGCAGCCACGACCTGACGGTCACCGTGCGTGACCGCAGCGACTGCGCTCCAGGCCAGCGTATCGTGCTCGTGCCCGATCTCGCGCGGGCGCACCTGTTCGACGCCGACAGCGGCAGGCGCCTTGCGGCCTGAATGAAGATGAGCATGGACACCGTCATCGACAACCGGACCGTGCGCGCGCGCAGTCCCGCTGCGCCCCGTCGCAAGCCGGCCAACCGCCGCCGGCTCTGGCCCTTCCTGCTGCCCAGCGCCATCGTCTGCGTCCTGATCCTGCTGTTCCCGCTGGCTTACGCCGTCTACCTCAGCTTCTTCAACTACTACCTGGACAGCGGCGCCAGCACGTTCGTGGGCCTGGGCAACTACACGGACCTGCTGGGGGATGCCGCCTTCTGGTCCTCGCTGGGGCGCACCATCGCCATCGTGGCGTCGGCTGTGGGCCTGGAGTTCTGCGTCGGGCTGGCGGTCGCCTGGGGCCTGTACCACCTGACCGTCGGCGTGCGTACCCTCAACCTGCTGATGTTCCTGCCGCACATCATCACCCCGGTGGTAGCCGCGCTGTTCCTCAAGTGGATCTTCGCCGGGCGCTGGGGACTGCTGGATTCCGTTCTCGCCGGCTTCGGCATTTTTTCGCCCGACTGGCTGGGCGACCCCATGTGGGCCCGCGTCGTCGTCGTGCTTGCCGACGCCTGGCAGTTCACGCCCTTCATGATCCTGGTGCTCTACGCCGGCCTCAACACGGTGGACCAGAGCCAGATCGAGGCGGCCCAGCTCGATGGCGCCAACAACAGGCAGATCCTGCTGCGCATCATGCTGCCGTCCATCCGCCCGATCGTCGCCTTCGTGCTGACGATGCGCATGATGGACGCCTTTCGCTACTTCGACACGATCTACGTGCTCACTTCCGGCGGACCGGGCTCCGCGACGCAGACGCTGACGATGCAGACCTATGCCCTGGCATTCCGCCTGTTCCAGGTGGGCAAGGCGTCGGCCCTCGGAGTGCTCACGCTGGTGATCGTGCTGCTGCTGGCCGCCGCTCTCCTCTTCGTCCTTGGCCGCCGCAGGGAGAACGCCGAATGAATACCCGTCGCACCCGCGCATCGCAGATGTTGCTGCTCCTGGCGCTGTGCCTGTTCACCGCCGTGATGCTGACCCCGGTGGCCTGGGCCTTCCTCACCTCGATCAAGCTGCCGGTCGACGCCTTCGCCATCCCGCCCAAGCTGCTGTTCACGCCGACCTTCGAGTTCCACCAGCAGATCTGGATGGAGAAAGGCTTCGCCCGCTTCCTGGCCAACAGCCTGGTCATCGCCGTGAGCACGGTCCTGATCTCCGTGTCCATAGGCACCATGGCCGCCTACGGCCTGTCGCGCATGCGGGGCAAGGCGGCGCGCGGCGTCCTGTTCGGCCTGCTCTCGCTGCGCATGTTTCCCCACATGCTGCTGGCGATCCCCTTCTTCCTGCTGGCCAAGTTCCTCAACATGGTGGACACCTATCCGGCGATGGTGCTGGCCCTGGTGGCGATCAACCAGCCGTTCACGATCTGGCTGATGCACAGCTTCTTCGTCGACGTGCCGGCGGAGATCGACGAGGCGGCCGCCATCGACGGCGCCAGCGAGTGGCAGATCTTCTTCCGGGTGGTGCTTCCCATCGTGCGGCCCGGCCTGTGGGTGACGGCGTTGTTCAGCCTGCTGCTGGCCTACAACGAGTTCCTGTTCGCGCTGGTGCTGACCGGCCCGCACACTAAGACCCTGCCGGTCGCCATTGCCGAATACGGCGGCGAAGACCTGAACTACTGGTCGCTGTCCGCCGCCGCAGCCATCGGCATCATGATTCCCATCATGGCCTTCATGGCCTTCATGCAGCGGCACCTGGTGCGCGGCCTGGCCCTGGGGGCGGTCAAGTGAGCATTCCTGGCATGGTCGACGCGCACCAGCACCTGCTGCAGGTCGCGCGCCATGATTACTTCTGGCTCGAGCGCGGCTGCGCGATCGATCGGGACTACGGCCTCGAAGACCTGCGTGCGCAACTCGGTGAGGTGACCGCCACCGTGCTGGTGCAGGCGGCCCCCAGCGAGCGCGAGACGCAGGACCTGCTCGAAGCGGCCGCCGCCTCCGGGGGGCTGGTCCGGGCAGTCGTGGGCTGGGTCGACCTCGCGTCGCCGGCTGCGCCCGACGCCGTCGGCGCGCTGGCCGGGCGCCCGCTGCTGAAAGGCGTACGTCCCATGCTTGGCTTCATGGAGGACACGCTCTGGATCCTGCGGAGCGACGTCCAGCCCGCGCTGGCGGCGCTGGCCCGCGCAGGACTGAGGCTGGACATGCCGGCCCGGCCGCGCCACCTCCCCGTGCTCGCGGAACTGGTGCAGCGCCAGCCGGAGCTGGCCATCGTCATCGATCACGGCGCCAAGCCCGCCATCGCGCGCGGCGTGTTCGCGCCGTGGGCGCGCGACATCGCGCTGGTGGCGCGCGAGACCGGCGTGTTCTGCAAGCTCTCCGGCCTGGCCACCGAGGCGAGCCCGGACTGGGACGACGAGCAACTGCGCCCTTACGTCGAACACCTGCTCACCAGCTTCGGCCCCGAGCGCCTGATGTGGGGCAGCGACTGGCCGGTGGTGGACCTCGCCGGCGGCTATGCGCGCTGGCGCGATGCCTGCCTGCGCCTGCTGCCGGCCCCCGTGCAGGCCAGCGTCATGGGCGCCACCGCCCGCGCTTTCTACGGCCTGGCCGCCGGCGCGGCCTCCTGAACCAACCAGACCCAAAGTTCCGAATGCCCCTTTCTACCACCAAGCCGTTGCCGCTTTCCAGGCTCAAGGTTCTCGACGTGAGCCAGGTCATGGCCGGTCCGTTCTGCTGCATGATGCTCGGCGACATGGGCGCCGACGTCATCAAGGTGGAGCCGCCCGGCACCGGCGACCAGACCCGCCGGGCCATGGGCTTCACGCTCAAGGGCGAAGACAGCGGCGGCTTCATCGCGTTGAACCGCAACAAGCGCAGCGTCGCGCTGAACCTCAAGTCCGAAGCCGGACGGGAAGCTTTCTACGAGCTGGTGCGCGGTGCCGACGTGATGGTCGAAAACTATCGCCCCGGCGTCGCCGCCCGGCTGAAGATCGATTACGAGCGCCTGCGCGCGATCAATCCGCGCCTGGTCTACGCCAGCATCTCGGGCTTCGGCCAGACCGGCCCCTGGGCCGACCGGCCCGGTTTCGACCTGATCGCGCAGGCCATGAGCGGCGTGATGAGCGTCATGGGCTATCCGGGCATGGCGCCGGTGAAGTCCAGCGTGCCGGTGGCCGACCTGGGCTCCGGCCTGTTCGCGCTCTACGGGATCCTGAGCGCCGTGATCGGGCGCGACCTGACCGGCGAGGGGCAGTACGTCGACGCCTCGCTGTTCGAGGCGGCCCTGGGCCTGTCAATCTGGGAAACGGCCGAATACTGGGGCACCGGCCAGGTGCCGGCACCCATCGCCAGCGCCAATCGCATGAGCGCCCCCTACCAGGCGGTGCGGGCGGCTGACCGGCATTTCGTCTTCGGCGCCGCCAACCAGAAGCTGTGGCAGAGCCTGTGCCAAGTGATAGCTCGCCAGGACCTGCTGGCGGACCCGCGCTTTCTCACCAACGTGGACCGCCTGCGCAACCGCGAGCCGCTGATCGTGGAGGTCGAGAAGAGCTTCGCCGCCCGCCCCGCGCAGGAGTGGGTCGATGCCCTGCTGGCGGCGGGCGTGCCGGCGGCGCCGATCCTCGACTACGCCGAGGCGCTGGCGAGCGAGCAGGCGCAGGCGCGCGGCATGGTGATGGAGATCAATCATCCGGTAGAGGGGCCGATGCCCTCCCTCGGCTTCCCGGTGAAGCTCAGCGGCACGCCGCAGCAGGTGCGCCATCCGGCCCCCCTGCTGGGCCAGCATACCGAGCAGGTCTTGGCCGAATTCGGCCTGGGATCGGCAGCCCTGGCGGCGCTGCGCGAACGCGGCGCCTTCGAACAAGAGAACCCAGCAGGAGCGAGACAAGAATGGAAATCGTGAAATACCTCCGCCGGACGGCGCTTGGCGTCGCCATGGCATGCGCGGCCCACGCCGCTGCGGCCGACACCTGGCCGTCCAAGCCGATCCGGATGATCGTCGGCTTCCCGGCGGGAGGAGGCGCGGACATCGTCGCGCGCGTACTGGGCGCCGAACTCTCCAAGTCGCTGGGGCAGAACGTCGTCGTCGACAACCGCGGCGGCGCCAATGGCGTGATCGGCACCCAGGAGCTGGCCAAGGCCGCGCCCGACGGCCATACGCTGATGCTCACCATCTCCTCGCATGTCACGAACGCCCTGCTGTACCCGAAGGCCCCTTACGACGCCATGAAGGACTTCGCGCCGGTATCGCTGGTCGCCACCTCGCCCTTCGTGCTGGTGGTCAACCCGGCACTGCCCGTGAACAACGTGGGGGAACTCGTGGCGCTGGCGAAAGCGCAGCCGGGCAAGATCAACTACGGTTCGCCTGGGAACGGCTCGACGCAGCATCTCTTCCACGCGCTGATGAACCAGAGCGCCGGCATCGACATGACCCACGTCGCCTATAAGGGTGGGGCGCCCATGGCCAACGACCTGCTGGCCGGCCACGTGCAGGTGGGATTCACCACGCCGCTGTTTTCGCAAACGCTGCTGCAGCAGGGCAAACTCAAGGCGCTGGCGGTCACGAGCAGGAAGCCGATCGCACAGCTGCCCAACGTGCCGCCGATCGGCGACACCCTGCGCGGCTACGAAGCCGAGGTCTGGTATGGCGTGATCGCGCCGGCCGGCACGCCGCAGGCCGTCATCAACAAGCTGTCGACCGAGATTGCACGCATCGTGCAAGTGCCCGCCGTCAGAGAAAAACTGGTGGCCCAGGCTGCCGAGCCGATCGGCAGCACGCCCGAACGGTTCACCGCCGTCATGGAGGGCGAGCTGAAGAAGTGGTCCGCCGTGATCCGGCAAACCGGCTTCCGGGCCGATTGACATGCTGTACGAGCTGCGCATCTACCATCCCATGCCCGGTCGGCTGGACGACCTGGTGGAACGCATCGGCGCCGTGATGCCGCCTTTCTTCGAGCGCCACGGCTTCGCGCCGCGGCTGGGTCAATGGGTCGGCGTGGCCGGCTCGCCCACGCCGGTGTTCGCATGGCTGCTGCGCTGGCCCAGCCTGGAACGACGGATGGCCGCTTTCGCCGCGCTGGGCGCGGACGAGGAGTGGAACGCCGTGCGCTTGCGGACCAACGGGCCCGGCGAGATGGTGCGCCGCTACGACCTGCGCCTGCTGTCGCCCTCACCCGCCGCCGTCGACGCCGAACCGCGCGGGCCCGCCTGCGGCCTCTACGAAGTACGCACGCTGCCGGTCGCCGTCGGGCGCACTCGGGCGGCGCAAGAGGCCCTTGCCGCGGTCGACCTGCCGGCGCTGGCCGCGACCGGTACCACGATCGCCGGTGTCTTCGACAACGTCTTCGGCGGCGCCACACCCGGCGTCACGCTGCTGCTCGGCTGGCACGACTTCGAGCGCCGGCGCGAGGCGCTGTCCAGTTACGCGTGCCGGCCCGAAGTGGTGCAGGCGCGCCGCAGCGAGCGCGAACAACATGCCGGCGAGCACCTGCTCGGGGAGGCCCGCAGCCTGCTGCTTGAACCCACGCGCTACAGTGCCGCCGACCTGCAGATCCAGACCTCCTGAAGGAAAATCCCATGAGCAACGACAAGCAAACCATCGACCCCTTCCAGCTGAAGAAATACTACGACCCGCTGCGCGTGGCGGACGTGTGCGACGCCCTGGACGGCATCGGCTACTTCAACCTCGGCCTGGTCTCGCCCGAGATCCGCGCGCTGCAGCGCGGCACCAGGTTCTGGGGGGTGGCGTTCACCGTGCGCTGCGTTCCCGCGAACCGCCCCATGTGGATCCTGCCGACCACGCCGGAGATCGTGGATTCGCACGACATCTGGTTCCGCAAGGTGGGGCTGGGCGTCTGGCGTTTCTACGACCAGCTCAAGCCCGGCCACGTGGTGGTGACGGACACCGGGGGCGCGCCTCCCGTGGGCCTGTGGGGCTCCGAGAATTCGCTGCGCGCCGTGCAGAAGGGCGCCGTGGGCATCATCACCGACGGCCAGTGCCGCGACAGCGGCGAACTGCTACAGCAGGGCACTCCCATCTGCTCGCGCGGCGTGGCCCGCACCATCATCCCGGGACGCATCGAGATCATCGAGACGCAAACGCGCATCGGCATGGGCGGCGTCCAGGTCTGCCCCGGCGACATCGTCGGTTGCGACGACGACGGCATCGTGGTCGTGCCGCAGGCGGTGGCAGCGCAAGTGGCCGGCCATGCCCGGGAAGTGCTGCTGGCCGACATGCGCAAGCGCGCCAAGCACTTCGTCGAACTGGGCTATCCCGCCGACGCCAGCGTCGACGTCGCCGGCATGGAGCAGTACTACGCCGGGCTCGACGCCGCAGCGGTGGGCGCGGCGCGATGACATCCGGCGAGCCGTTCATCGATGCCCACCAGCACTTCTGGGACCTCGGGCGCAACCCGTATCCGTGGCTGCAGGATCCGGAGCCCATTTCTTTCCGCTACGGCGACTATTCGGCGCTGAAGCGCAACTACCTGCCGCCGGACTTCGAGCGCGACACCGAGGGCTTCACCCCTGTGAAGACCGTGCACATCGAAGCGGAATGGGACCGCGCCAATCCGGTGGACGAGACCCGCTGGCTGAGCCGCCTCGCGGCCGACACCGCACGGCCGTCGGCCTGCGTGGCCCATGCCGCGCTGGACGGCCCCGACGTCGAAGGCACCCTGGCGCAGCAGGCGGCCTTCCCGCTGGTGCGCGGCATCCGCCACAAGCCGGTGACCGCCGCCGTGCGCGCCGACGCGCACCGGGGCTTGCCCGGGTCCATGGACGACGAGCGCTGGCGCCGCGGCTATGCGCTGCTGGCGCGCCACGGCCTTTCCTTCGACCTGCAGGCGCCGTGGTGGAACCTGGACCAGGCGGCCGACCTGGCGCGCGACTTCCCGGGCACGCAGATGGTCATCAACCACACCGGCCTGCCGGTGGACCGTTCGCCGGAGGGCCTGGCGGGCTGGCGCGCGGCGCTGGAGCGCTTGGCGCTCAGCCCCAACGTGGCCCTGAAGATCTCGGGGCTGGGCCAGCGCGGGCAAGCGTGGACGGCGAGCGCCAACGTGCCGGTGATCCGCGACGCCATCGCGATCTTCGGCCCCGAACGCTGCATGTTCGCCAGCAACTTCCCCGTGGACAGCCTGGTGGCAAGCTACGAGACCATCCTCGCCGGCTTCCGGGCTGCGATCGCCGACCGGCCGGACGCCGAACGGCGGCAGCTGCTGCACGACAACGCGCAGCGCATCTATCGCCTGTGAGCGGGCTGGCATTAGTGTCAGTCCTGGTATAGGCGCGTGATCGAGAACGTTTCCGCGTCGCCCGCGCCTTGCTCCTCGACATAGGCGCGGTACTGGCCGATGGCGGCCTGCAGCAGCGGAAGCTCGAGGCCGCCGGCGGCGCGCGCCGCGTCCACCACGCGCAGGTCCTTGAGCAGCTGCGCGGCCCGGCCTGAAGGCGGTTCGAAATCCTCCGCCGCCATCCGCGGCCAGAGCTTCTGCAGCCCGACCGAATCGGCCAGGCCGCTTTCCAGGCAGACAGGTACCCGGTCCAGCGGCAGCCCCATGTGGCGCGCGAGTGTCAGTGCTTCCGCCAGCAGAACCGCCGTGCTGCCCACGAGCGCCTGGTTGATCACCTTCATCTCCTGGCCGCTGCCCACCACGCCGACGTGGGTGCGGCGGCTGGCCACCGCCGCCAGCACCGGCTCCGCGGCCGCGATGTCGTCGGCGGCGCCGCCCACCATGATCGTGAGGCTGCCGGTCGCCGCCGCCGACGGGCCGCCGGAAACGGGCGCGTCGATCCAGCGCATGTCGAGTTCGCGCGCCTGCAGGGCCAGCGCCCGCGTCTGCCCCGGTGGCACCGTGGAGAAGTCCACGATCCGGCGCGGCACGCGCGGCGCCTGGGCCAGCCCGTCGGGGCCGAACACGACGTCCTGCACGGCATCGCCGTCGATCACGCACAGGCAGATGGTGCGGCAGCGCGCGGCGACCTCGGCGGGAGATTCCGCCACCACGGCGCCGGCGGCGGCCACCTTCGCGCAGCGCTCGGGCTCGCGGTTCCACACCACGAGCGGCAGGCCCTGCTGCAGGAGACGCAGGGCCATGGCTTGGCCGAGCAGGCCGAGGCCGATGAATCCGATGGGAGATGGCTTGGGGGTCATGCGTCAGGCGCTTTCAGGCTAGTTGCGGTCGGAGAACAGGATGCGCTGGTCGATGCCGGACAGCTGGGTCTGGCCGCAGAACGCCATCGTGAGGTCCAGCTCCTTCTGGATGATCTGCAGCGCCTTGGTGACGCCGGCGCCGCCCAGGGCACCGAGCCCGTACAGCATCGACCGGCCAATGTAGGTGCCGCGCGCGCCCAGCGCAAGCGCCTTCAGCACGTCCTGCCCGGAACGGATGCCGCCATCCATGTGCACTTCGAGGCGGTGGCCCACCGCCTCGGCAATGCGCGGCAGCGCGACGATCGACGAAGGTGCCCCATCGAGCTGCCGGCCGCCGTGATTGGAGACGATCAGCGCATCCGCACCGGTGCCGGCGGCGATGCGCGCGTCCTCAGCATCCTGGATGCCCTTGAGCACCAGCTTGCCGTCCCACAGCGAACGGATCCAGCGCACGTCGTCCCAGTTCAGCGTGGGGTCGAACTGGCGCGCGCACCATTCGGACAGCAGCGCGTTGTCGCCCAGGCCGTCGATGTGGCCCACGATGTTGCCGAGCGTGCGGCGGCGTGTCTGCAGCATGCTCCACCACCAGCGCGGCTTGCCTGCAATGTTGACGAGGTTGGCGAGCGTCAGGCGGGGAGGCGCAGACAGGCCGTTCTTCAGGTCCTTGTGGCGCTGCCCGCTGATCGGCAGGTCCAACGTCAGGACCAGCGCCGACACATTGGCGGCGCGGGCGCGCGCGATCAGGCGCTCGACAAAGCGGCGGTCCCGCATCAAATAGACCTGAAACCAAAACGGATGCCCGCCTGTGCCCTCGGCCACGTCCTCGATCGAGCAGATGCTCATAGTCGACAGTGTGAACGGGACGCCGAAATCGCGCGCCGCACGCGCCGCCAGGATCTCGCCGTCGGCGTGCTGCATGCCCGTGAGTCCGGTCGGCGCGATCGCCACCGGCATGGCCACGTCTTGGCCCAGCATGGTGGCGCGGGTGCTGCGCTGCTCCAGGTTGACGGCGACGCGCTGGCGGAAACGGATGCGCCCGAGGTCCGCCTCGTTGGCGCGGTAGGTGCCCTCGGTCCAGGAGCCGGAGTCCGCGTACTGGTAAAACATGCGCGGCACGCGTTGCTCGGCGAGTACGCGCAAGTCCTCGATACTGGTGATAACGCTCATGGGCTGCCTTCTCGAATGCCGCCGGCGCTATCGCCGCGGCACGCAGCAGTGTAAGGAGGACGCCTCGCAGGAGACAACCGAGTTTTATTCACGCGTGGGCGAGAAAATCTAGGCAAGCCCCACGTGGCTTGCCCGCCCTTCGCGTGCACAATGTCCGACATGGCCCGCCTACTTCCCCCGCTGAACCCCCTGAGGGCCTTCGAGGTCACCGCCCGCCACTCGAGTTTCACGAGGGCGGCCGAGGAGATGTTCGTCACGCCTTCGGCGGTGAGCCACCAGGTCAAGGCACTGGAGGAGCACCTTGGCATTCCCCTATTCCTGCGGGAAGCCAAGACGCTGACGCTGACCGCCGCCGGGCGGGCCTACCTGCCGGCGGTGCAGCAGGCGTTCCACCTCCTGGCCGACGCCACCCGGCAGCTCAGCACGGAACTGGCTCCCGTGCTGCGCGTGGACATCCCGCCCACCTTCGCTGCCAAGTGGCTGATCCCGCGACTGGACCGTTTCGTCAAGGCCCACCCGGAGATCGACATCCGCGTGTCGACCAATTCGGGGCCGCCGGACTTCGCCCGCGACGACTACGACCTGGCGATCCGGTTCGGACGCGGGCACTACCCGGACCTGCACGCCGAGCTGTGCCTGGCCGTTAAGGTCTTCCCGGTGTGCAGCCCCGTGCTGATGGAAGGCGCCCATCCGCTGCGCGAGCCTTCGGACATTCTCCATCACACGCTGCTCCACGACGCCAGCACCTACGCCGATGGCAGCAACCCCGACTGGGCCGCCTGGCTGCAGCACGCGGGCGTCAAGGACGTAGACGCCTCGCGCGGCCTGTCTTTCACGCCCAGCCACCTGGTGATCAACGCGGCAATCGACGGCCTCGGCGTCGCTCTGGCGAAGGACAGCTGGGTCGAGCAGGACCTGGCTCAGGGGCGCCTGACGCGCCCGTTCGGCATCGCCCTGCCCGTCGAGTCCGCGTACTACCTGATCTATTCCAGGCACCGCGCCAAAGACGTACGCATCGCGACATTCGCGGACTGGGTGCGCAGCGAAGCGGTCGCGGCCTAACGACCCACGAACGCCGCTCGCTCCTTCGCGAGAAAGGCCTTCCATCCGATGCGGAAGTCCTCAGTGGCGAAACACAGGTGCGCTTCGTCGCGCTCTTCGGCAGTCAACGGCGCCGACTGCAGCATGCGGTTGATGAACTTCTTGTGCCAGCGCGCCACCAGCGGTGCGCCCTGCGCGATGCGCCGGGCCGCCGCGCCGACTTCGGCTGCGACGTCGGCATCAGCCACGAAGCGGTTCACCAGACCCTTGCGCAAGGCCTCCTCCGCGCTGAACACCCTGCCTTCGAGCAGGATCTCCAGCGTGCCGGCCTTACCGGCCAGCGCCACGAGACCGCCCAGTTCCTCGTACGACACCACCAGCCCGAGCCGGTTGATCGGCACGCCGAAGCGGCTCGACTCGCCGCAGATGCGCATGTCGCACATGGTGGCCATCTCCAGCCCGCCGCCCACGCAGGCGCCGTGGATCTGCGCGAGGGTCGGATGGCGGCATTCGGCGATCGCGGCGAGAGCCGCCTGCGTCACCTTGGAGTAGGCGCGCGACTTCTCGACACTGTTGCGTTCGCGCTCAAATTCCTCGATGTCGGCGCCGGCGGAAAACGCCTTTTCCCCCGCGCCGCGCAGGACGATGCAGCGCAGCGAATCGTCGGCGGAAAGGCCTTGGAAGGTCTGCGCCAGCTCGCGCCACATGGCGAGATCCAGGGCGTTCATCTTCTCCGGCTTGTTGAGGGTGACGGTGACGACGTGTTCGGTGCGTTCGACGAGGATAGACATAGTGCGAATGGATGCGACAGTGCGCCAGTCTAGGGCCTGGCACATGCACGGGCCAGCGAGAAAAATTCGGGACGGCGCGAAAAATTGTCGTTTGACCGGGCCGCAGGCCGACAGCGGCGCGGTGTCATTGACCCCGGCCCAGTTGTCGATGCTGCTCGAGGGCATCGACTGGAGAATGCCCACTCGCACCTGGCAACCGCAGCGCGCTGCGTAGACCCGTTGCTTAGCAAATTCCAAATCGGTTGACAGGGATGGTCCTATAGCGATCTATCTCCTGCGCTGGCACAGTCATGCTCCATGGCATCGGACACGCAGCAAGACAGGATCGAGACGCTCACCGGCGCGCTGGCGCAGCGCGACGCCGCGCTCAAGACTGCGTATCTGACCATCGACAAACTCAAGCTGGAGCTGAGCTACCTGCGGCGCATGCAGTACGGCCGCTCCAGCGAGAAACTGGACCACGACGGCCAGCTGGAGTTGATGGATTCCGGCATGGTGCCGGCACCAGCGGCCAACGATCCGGCCGCTCCCACGGTGCCCTCGGCTGCCGACAGTAGCAAGAAGCGCTCAGCCAAGTCCCGTGCTGGCTCGCGCGAACTGCCCGCGCACCTGCCGCGCCAGACCATCGTGCACAACCCCGAGGGAGGATGTAACTGCGCGGCCTGCGGCAGTGGACTGCGCGTGATCGGCCAGGATGTCTAGGAGGTCTTGGACTACGAACCCGGCAACTTCCTGGTTGTTCGCCATGTGCGGCCCAAGCTGGCCTGTGGCGGCTGCCAGAGCATCGTGCAGGCAGCAGCACCGAGCCGCCCGGTGGATCGCGCCCTGGCCGGCGCCGGACTCATGGCGCATGTGCTGGTGAGCAAATACGCCGACCACACACCGCTGTACCGGCAAAGCCAGATCTATGCACGCGAGGGCGTCGAGATGGCCGTCTCCACCTTGAGCGATATCGTCGGTGGCGCGGCCTGGCTGCTCACCCCGCTGGCCCAGGCCATGGGCCGGTATGTGCTGGCCGGCTCCAAGGTCCATGGCGACGACACACCGATCCGGGTGCTGGGCGGGGCAACGAACAAGGCCAAGACCGGCCGGCTGTGGGTCTATGTCCGTGACGACCGAGCCAGCGGCGACACCGCGCCGGCGGCGGTGTGGTTTCAATACTCGGCAGACCGCAAAGGCGAACACCCCAGGCGCCACCTTGGACACTTCGAAGGCATCTTGCAAGCGGACGCATTCGCCGGCTACAACCGCCTCTTCGACGACGGGTGCATCGTGGAGGCGGCATGCTGGAGCCACGCCAGGAGAAAGTTCTACGACATCCACGAGCAGCAGAGCAAGCTGCCCGGCACGCTGGCACACGAGGCCTTGCAGCGCATTGCGGTCATCTTCGCGATCGAGGCCGATATCCAGGGCCAGTTGCCCGAGGAGCGAAGGCGACAACGAGAACTTCGAACGCGGCCGGTGCTCGATGAATTGCAACGCTGGCTCAATGCCACGTTGGCACAGGTATCGGCCAAGTCCCCGATGGCACTTGCCATCGGCTACACGATGAGCAACTGGCGGGCGCTGGCCCGGTTCGTCGATGACGGGCGCATCGAGGCGCACAACAACATCGCCGAGCGGGCTCTGCGCGGGGTCGCCATCGGTCGCAAGAACTATTTGCACCTGGGCTCGGACAGCGGCGGGGAGCGCGCCGCCGTGATCTACAGCCTGTTGGGAACGGCCAAGCTCAATGGCCTGAATCCGAGGGCCTATTTGCGCCACGTCCTCGACCGGATCGCCGAGCACCCGATCAACCGCATCGACGAGTTGCTGCCCTGGGCCGTGGCTGGCCAGATCAATGCAGCCATTGCGGAGCAACGTCTGGCTGCTTGATCGGGCGGTGCCATTGGCACAATCGCTGTCATGACTGACACCAAGCTGATCGAGGCACTGTCAAATGCCAGCAGCCTCGAGTTGTTCGAGCTCTCCAACATCATCGACCGACTGCTGGCCGATCCCCGGCGCATCGTAGCGGTGCGCAACAAGCTCAACCTAGGCAAGTCCGTGCGATTCATGGACTGGCGTACCGGAGAGATGCGCGCGGGCAAGGTGATGGCGATCAAGGGCGACCAGGTGACGGTGCATGAAGACGGCACGCGCACGCAATGGAAACTCAGCTACGCCGGCATCGACCCCGGCGAGGATGACGAGCGCCTTGAAAGCGAATTGCCTCCTGTCATCGATCCGGCTGCGCACAAGCCCGGGCGCAACGACTTCCGCCGGGGCGACAAGGTCTCGTTCACCGACAAGTACCTGCAACCTCAGGTCGGAATTATTGCCCGCATCAACCAGCGCACGGCCTCTGTCGATTGCGAGGGTGGAAGCTCTTGGCGCGTGCCCTTCGCCATGCTGCGGCACGTCATGGACATCTGACTCGACCGACACCGGCTGTCAACTACGGTATCGGTCGGACTATTACGAAGGAAGCGCACGACTACGCCATGCAACGCATGATCCAGGCCGGCGCGGTCCCGGTTACCTGGCAGCAGGTGGTGCTGGAGTGGCAGCTTGACTGGGCCCGCAAGGAGACCTATGACGACCTAATGGCGCTTGTGAAGGAACACTCTGGAGCTTACGGTATGGGCGTGGACTACGCCTATACCATGGTTCATAAGGCGCCCGAGCGTGTGCAGCATGGCAAGCGCATCGGTCCGAATCCGGCCAAAAAATAAGCCATCTCGATCCCGCCATGCCTCGTACCCGGTGGGCGCTTTCCGCGCAGGTTTGAGCCGGATGCGCCCAATGGTTCGATGGACCTGATTTCCCCGTCGCACCCCCTTCCCGGTGTGCGCCAGTTGTGGCTTCCAGCGAGGTCGTCACCATGAATCGAGGTAAATTCTTGAAGCTCTACATTGTTTCTTTAGGGGCGGGGCTGTTGGTCGGCATCGTCTATCACCTGCTCAACGTGCGATCGCCAGCGCCGCCGGCGGTGGCCTTGATCGGGCTGCTTGGCATGCTCCTGGGCGAGCAGGTCATCCCGGTTGGCAAGCAATGGCTGAGTGGTTCCAAGTCGTCTGGCGCCTGCACTGGAGCGTACGCCACCGAGCAAGTGTGCGAGCAACTGTCTAGCCACTCCGTGGTGAAGCAGGCCGTCTCCAGCGAAGAGAAAACATCATGAACAACAGTTCCAGCGTTGCCGACGTCGTTCTGCACAACGGCCGTATCACCACGCTCGACCGCAACAATCCGCTGGCCAATGCCGTGGCGGTCAAGGATGGCAATTTCATTGCGGTTGGCGAGAACCAACAGATTCTGGCGCTTGCCGGCGCTGGCACCCGAATCATCGATCTCCAGGGCCGCAGCACGCTACCCGGCCTGTTCGACAACCACACACACGTAGTGCGTGGCGGCCTGAGCTACAACATGGAGCTGCGTTGGGATGGCTTGCGTTCGCTGGCCGATGCAATGGATATGCTCAGTCGCCAGGTCGCCGTCACCCCGGCACCGCAGTGGGTGCGAGTGGTCGGCGGCTATACCGAACACCAATTTGTGGAAAAGCGCCTGCCCACCATCGCGGAGATCAACACGATCGCGCCGGAAACGCCGGTGTTCCTGCTACACCTCTACGACCGCGCCCTGCTCAATGCCGCAGCGCTACGTGCCGTTGGTTACACCAAGGACACGCCCGAACCGCCGGGCGGGGAGATCACCCGCGACCGCAACGGCAACCCGACAGGTCTGTTGCTGGCCAAGCCCAATGCCGCAATTCTCTACGCTTGGGCAAAGGCCCGAAGCTACCACTTGAGTACCAAATCAACTCCACCCGCCACTTCATGCGCGAACTGAACCGGCTCGGCGTGACCGGCGTGATAGACGCCGGCGGCGGTGCACAGAGCTACCCGGATGACTACGAAGTAATCCAGCAGCTGGCTAAGGATGGCCAAATCACCGTGCGCGTCGCTTACAACCTTTTTACTCAGAAGCCCAAGCAAGAAAAAGAAGACTTCCTTGCTTGGACCTCCTCGGTCAAGTACCAGCAGGGCGACGACTACTTCCGCCACAATGGCGCCGGTGAGATGCTGGTGTATTCGGCGGCTGACTTCGAGGACTTCCGCGTCGCGCGCCCGGAGTTGTCGCCGCAAATGGAGAGCGAGCTGGAAGCCGTCGTGCGCATCCTGACGCAGAACAAATGGCCATGGCGCCTGCACGCAACCTACGATGAGTCCATCACACGTGCTCTCGATGTGTTCGAGAAGGTCCACCAGGACTTGCCGCTGACCGGTATCAACTGGTTCTTCGACCACGCCGAGACGATCTCGGACAAGTCCATTGACCGCGTCGCCGCGCTGGGTGGCGGTATCGCCGTGCAACATCGCATGGCCTACCAAGGCGAGGATTTCGTCGAGCGCTACGGCGCCGCACCGGCCGAGGCTACCCCGCCGGTGGCGAGGATACTGGAGCGGGGGGTGAAGGTTTCCGCCGGCACCGACGCCACACGTGTCGCCTCCTACAACCCGTGGGTGTCGCTGTCTCTGATGATCACCGGCAAGACTTTGGGAGGAACACAAATCTACCCTGCCCGCAACTGCCTGGATCGCGACACTGCGTTGCGAATGTGGACTGAGAAGGTAGCCTGGTTCTCCAACGAAGAAGGACGGCGCGGACGCATCGAGGTCGGCCATTTCGCCGATCTGATAGTGCCGAGCAAAGACTACT
>JBFIDI010000008.1:0-31201 GCA_041581405.1 Burkholderiaceae bacterium | reverse complement strand
TGCGGGCCCGGCGCGGGCCGCGCGAAAGCATCAACGAACCGGCACCAGTGTAGGCGTGTCCGCGCGCTTTTGCACGCACGGGAATACCCGAGAGTGCCCAAGGTAGCCACAGACAGCGACAAACGGCCATCACCCACCGGCGCCGCATCTGCGGCCGGCAGCTGGCGCCGGGCGCCGCCCGTGTGTTGCGGACGCCACAAAGCCCCAGTACCCGATCAATTTCCTGGGGCAAGCCGATGCCCCTGCGCGGTCCCTGGTGGCAACGACACCGGGCCGCAACGCGGCGCCGTCAGGACAACATGTCGAAACCCTGGGCCTCGACCGCCAGGAAGGCCGCGGTGAACGTGGCCAGCGCCGCATAGAACCGGGCCTGCGGATGCGCGCCGATCGCGTCCACCATCTGCGACGCCCATGGCTGGATATGGTCGGAGAAAAACATCCGCTGCTGCGTCAGGTTGGCCACCGCCGCGTCGTCGCCGGCGATCAGGTAGCGCATCACCTCGCACAGGCAGGCGAAATGGTCTTCGGTCTCGGACACCGTGTCCTCGCGCGCCAGCCCCAGCGCATCGAGCGCGGCGCGCAACCGGGCCAGCGGCTTTTCGTTCAGGAAGCCGCTGAGGTAGTGCGAGCCGTACAGATAGACATCGGGTCTGGTCATGCCGCCGAACAGCGCCACGTATTCGTCGGTGATCGCCTGGTCGTCGAGCGCGCGCGCGGCGCCGACCAGCGCCCGCCAGGGTTCCTCCAGATGCCCGCCGGCGGCCGGCGCTTCGGTGACGGCGACCCGCAGCCGTGCCGCGAGTTCGCTCGACGGCGGCGCGTAATACAGCTGCGCCAGCAGGCCGTAGAGTTCGGCGCGCGCCGTTTCCTCGTCCAGCGCGCGGGTGGTGGGGATGGCATCCGGCATCGGCATGGCGTTCATGGAGTCGCCCTGCGTGCCGGGTACGGCGGCCATCGCGCCGGCAGGAAGTCGGGCAGGCTCATAAGTCGGTGATCTTCACTTCGTTGGAGGCCGAATACAGGTCGATGACCCGGCAATCGGAACACATCTTCAGCCGCTCGAGCGCCTCGCCCTGGAACATCGCGTGTCCGGCCAGCTTGCCGATCATGGCCTCGACCGCCTTGAGCGTGCCGAAGGGCTTGTTGCAGCGGATGCAGGCATAGGGCTGCATCTCGTTGAGCACCACGGCCTGCTTGCGCTGGGGCGCCAGGTTCAGCCGCGGCACCAGGCTCAGGGCCTGTTCCGGACAGGTACCGACACACAGGCCGCATTGCACGCAGTTCTGCTCGATGAATCGCAGCTGCGGCGCGTCCGGGTTGTCCTGCAACGCGGCCGCCGGGCAGGCGTTGACGCAACTCAGGCACAAGGTGCAGGTGTTCTTGTCGATCGCCAGCGCCCCCAGCGGCGAACCCTTGGCGGGCAGGTCGATGGCCTCGGTTGGCAGGTGCGGCGCCTGTTCGATCAGGTGCGCCAGGGCCAGCTCCAGCGTGGCCCGCTTGTCGGCCTGCACGGCGAAGCTGCCGGCGCGCGCGACCGTGCCCGCCGGCGCGGCGCGCAGGTCCCGGTCGAGTTGTTCCAGGTCGCGTGCATCGCGCACATGCAGCACGCGGAAATGGTCACCGGCATATCCGAGCCCGGTCATGACGGCCTGGGCCACCGCCACCTGCTCGTGCAGCGCGTCGCGGTATTGCGGCGCGTCTTCCTCGGTCGTCAGCAGCCAGACCTGGGAGGCGCCATACGCCATCGCGGCCAGCCAGGATTCCAGCCCGACCGACGCGTCGTGCCACAACGCCAGCGGCAACACCCGCGCCGGCACGCCGTGCAGGTCCGGATCGAGCCGGGCCGCGCGACCCAGGTCCTCGAGCAGGCGGCTGGCCCCTTGCTGGTTGTGCAGCAATACCGCCGGCTGCTTGCCGCCGTTGCGCAGAAAGGTCGCCAGCGCGGTCTTGAGCCGCACGCCCTGGTCGCCGGCACGCGGATAGCTGTAGCTCAGCGCACCGGTCGGGCACACCGTGCTGCAGGCGCCGCATCCCACGCACAGGTTGGCATCGACCACGATGCGCTGGCGCCCGCGCTCGCTGCGGATCGCCGAGGCCGAGCAGATGTCGACGCAGGCGTTGCAGCCGATCCGTTCGTTGCGGCTGTGTGCGCAGAGCTTCTGCCTGTAGGCGACAAAACGCGGCTTCTCGAACTCGCCGACCAGCGAGCGCAGTTGCAGCAGCGGCTGCAGGTCGCGGCCGTTCCAGTGCAGGTAACCCTGGGGCTTCGCATGCTGGGAAAAAGCCGCCGTCGCGCGCAGGTCCAGCACCAGGTCGAAGGTCTCGGTCAGGGACGCCGGTTCGCGGTTGAAATCGATCGCGCCGGCGGCCGAACAGGCCTTGACGCAGGCCCGGTGCGACCGGCACGCCGCCATGTCGATCTGGTAGTCCAGGCCGATCGCGCCCTCCGGGCAGGCCGCGACACAGGCATTGCAGCGGGTGCACAGGTCCAGGTCGATCGGATTGCTGCGCGACCACTGCAACTCGAACGCGCCCAGGTAGCCGCCGAGCCGCTCGATCTGGCCGGCCAACACCGGATAACGCCGCTCCTGCGACACCTCGCCCTCGCCCACGCCCAGGCTGAACACGGTGACGTCGATGTCCTCGCCCATCAGGCTGGCGGCCTGTTCGGCGGCGTCGAGCATGCCGATGATCAGCATCCGCCCTGCGCTCTTGTAGGCCACGGTGGTGACCGGCTCCGGATCGGGCAGATGCGCCAGCGCCAGCAAGGCCGCAATCTTGGGACCCGCCTTGGCCGCATCCTTGCTCCAGCCGCCGGTCTCGCGGATGTTGACGAAGCGCAGCGGCGCCACCGGCGTGTCGACCTGCTGCGCCAATTCCAGGAACAGGCGCTTTTCCTGGGTACAGGCCACGACCAGTTCGTCGCCGGAGGCGCCGGACTGCGTGGCGGCGGCCAGGAAACGCCCGGCCTCGCGACGGCACAGGCTCGAGTGCAAGGTCAGGTTCTCGCCCAGCGAAGCCCCCAGCGCCCGCGGGTCCAGCGGCATGGTCTTGTTGCAGTCGCAGATCAGGGTGCTCATGTTCGGGGCTCCGTCCCATCGGGTTTCGTCGTGTCGGACACCTGTGGCGGCGCCGGGTCCGGTTCCGCGTCGTGCGGCGCCGGGGGCGCCAGGGCCTCGGGTGCCGACTCCGGCTCGGGCAGCTGCGCCGCGGCCGCGGCCGGATCACCCGCCGGTTTGTCCGCGTCGTCGTCGAACAGCTTGAGGAACTGGGCACTGGCCATCTTGCGCAGCATCGCCGCCGGCAGCGGGTCGGGCAGGGAGTAGTCGTCGATGTAGGTGTCCAGGCCGTCCATCACGTTGAAGTGCGGGTCGGCGAAGAGTTTCTTCATCGCCGCGTTGCGCACCTCGGGCGCCACGGCGCGGGCCACGAAAGGCTTGAAGTCCGAGTCGGCATGCAAGGCCGCGACATCCTGCAAGGTCGGTGGCGGCGCCTCGGTGCGCGGGGCGGCCTCGGCGCGTTCGCCCGGTGCCGCCGCCGGACGGGCCGTCGGGGCCACGTCGGCGGGAGCCGGGGCGGCGTCGGGTTGCGCCGGCGCCGGCTTCTCGAGCCGCTCGCTCGTTTGCGCATCACGCGCGGCGGTCTTGCGTTGCGACCAGCGGCCGAGAAAACCGTCAACCATGGCCGCCTCCCGTCTTCTTGCCGGTGCTGATCGATGCGGGGTTGCCGAAACGGTCGGTCAGGGAGCGGAAACTCTCCGGGCGCTTGCGGCGCCGGGGTTCGGCCACATGGAATGCATCGACGAAGGCCCGCAGCCAGTCCACCACGTCGGCGGGCGCCGGCACCTGCTCCACCGTCTCCTGGGCATCGAGCCAACGACCGGCGTCGTGGTAACTCAGCGACACCATGCACGGAACCGGCATCGGCGCATCGCCCCAGGCAGGGTCTTCCTGCATGCGCCACATCACGAACCAGCACGGGGCGTCGGTCGTGACATTGAGGAAATAACCCTCGGCATCGTCGCGAAACAGCTCGACGGCGAAACCCGGATGCAGCCAGCGCTGCTGCGCGCCGTCCTGCAGCAGCAGCCTCGGCTGCGTGCCGAAGGCCGGCTCGTCGTCCACCACGCTGTCGAGCACCCAGCGCCAGGGCTGCCAACGGCTCATCGGACCGTCGATGCGCTGGCGGCGCATGATGACGGCGACGTGACGGGTCGGGCGCGGGTGGGTCATGACTCCCCGCAATGTAGCGGATCGCAGGGATCCCCCTCCCCGCGGGGTTGTATCAGGCCACGGCGGCCTTTCCATAACCGACGATGTCGTGCGGCACGCCACCGGGCGTGACCGCCACCGCGCAGTACTTGAACTCGGGGATCTTGCCCACCGGATCGAGCGCCGCGTTCGTCAGCAGGTTGGCCGCCGCCTCGTAATACGCGAACGGAATGAACACCGCGCCGCGGGGCGTGCCGTCGTCGCGACGCACATGGATGGCGACCTCGCCGCGGCGCGAACGCACCGTGACCACGTCGCCGGCGGACACGCCCAGCGCCTGCAGGTCGGCGCCGCACAACGAGGCGGTGGCCACCGGCTCGATCGCATCGAGCACCTCCGAGCGCCGGGTCATGCTGCCGGTATGCCAATGCTCGAGCTGGCGCCCGGTGATGAGCACGAACGGATAGTCGGCATCGGGTCGCTCGTCGGCAGGGATGATGTCGGCCGGCACCAGCCGGACCCGGCCGTCGGCGGTCGGGAACCGGTCGACGAAGACCGTTGGCTGGCCCGGGTCCTGCGCGTCCAGGCAGGGGTAGGTCACGCTCGATTCGCGCTGCAGCCGCTCCCAGCTGATGCCCGCGATCGCCGCATGCATGGCCTGGCGCATCTCCTCGTAGACGGCGGCGACACCATGGTGTTCGCCCGCATAGTCCCAGTGCAGCCCGCCCGCGGCCCGTGGCTGGTCGGCGTCGCCGCTGCCGGCCCGGGGCGCGTGCGCGCCCAGGCGCCGGCCCAGCTGCTGGATGATCCACAGGTCGGCCCGTGCGTCGCCCGGCGGATCGATGGCCTGGCGGCCCAGCTGCACCATGCGGTCGGTGTTGCTGACGGTGCCGGTCTTCTCCGGCCAGGCGGTGGCCGGCAACACGACGTCGGCCAGCCAGGCGGTCTCGGTCATGAAGATGTCCTGCACCACCAGGTGTTCCAGGCTGGCCAGCGCATGGCGCGCGTGGTTCAGGTCCGGGTCGCTCATGGCCGGGTTCTCGCCCATGATGTACATGCCGCGGATCTTGTGCGGATCGTTGTCGGGCGCGAGCGCCTTGTGCATGATCTCGACCACGGTATAACCCGGCCGTTCGTCCAGTTCGCTGGCCCAGAAATTCTCGAACCAGGCATGGGCGCCGGGCTGGTCGACCCGCTGGTAGTTCGGGAACATCATCGGGATCAGTCCGGCGTCGCTGGCGCCCTGCACGTTGTTCTGGCCGCGCAGCGGATGCAGGCCGGAGCCGGGCTTGCCGATCTGCCCGGCGACCGTGGCCAGCGCGATCAGGCAACGCGCGTTGTCGGTGCCGTGCACGTGCTGGCTGATGCCCATGCCCCACAGGATCATCGAGCCCTTGACCGCGCCCGGTGTCGAGCCCGCGGGCCGCGCGTATTCGCGCGCCACCTCGCGCAGCGTCTGCGCGTCGATGCCGCAGATCGGCGCCATGGCCTCCGGGCTGTAGGCCTTGACGTTTTCCTTCAGGGCCTCGTAGTTGCCGGCGCGATCGCGCACGAAGGCCTGGTCGACCAGATCCTCGTCGATGATGGTGTGGATCAGCGCATTGAGCATGGCCACGTCGGTATCGGGCTTGAACTGCAGCGTGCGCCAGGCGTGTTTTCCCAGGCCGGTGATGCGCGGGTCGGCGAGCACGATCTTTACGCCTTGTCGGGCCGCGTTTTTCATCCAGGTGGCGGCCACCGGATGGTTGCTGGTCGGGTTCGAACCGATGACCAGGATCAGGCCGGAATGCGCAATGTCGTTGACCTGGTTGCTCACCGCCCCCGAACCGACCCCTTCGAGCAAGGCGGCGACGCTGGAGGCATGGCACAGCCGGGTGCAATGGTCGACGTTGTTCGAGCCGAAGCCGGTGCGCACCAGCTTCTGGAACAGGTAGGCCTCTTCGTTGCTGCCCTTGGCCGAGCCGAAGCCGGCCAGCGCCTTGGCGCCGTGCCGGTCGCGCAGCTCGCGCAGCCGGCCGGCGGCCAGGTCCAGCGCTTCGTCCCAGCTCGCCTCGCGGAACACCTCGTGCCAGTTCGCCGGATCGGGTGTTCGTGCCGGATCCTTGGCCACACCCGGCTTGCGGATCAGCGGGCGTGTCAGTCGCTGGTCGTGGTGGGCGTAGTCGAATCCGTAGCGGCCCTTGACGCACAGGCGGCTGTGGTTGGCGGGCCCGTCGCGTCCGTCGACGCTGACGATGCGGTTGTCCTTGACGTTGTAGGTCAGCAGGCATCCGACGCCGCAGAACGGGCAGACCGAATCGACCTTCTTGTCGACCTGCTGCGAGCCGATCTGCGTCTTGGACGTCAACGCGCCGGTCGGGCAGGCCTGCACGCATTCGCCGCAGGCCACGCAGCTGCTCTCGCCCATGGCATCGTCCAGGTCGAACACGATGGCGCTTTGTGCGCCGCGCATCGCATAACCGATCACGTCGTTGACCTGCTCCTCGCGGCAGGCGCGCACGCAGCGGTTGCACTGGATGCAGGCGTCCAGGTTGACCGCCATCGCCGGATGCGAGACATCGGCCACGGGTTGCTCCCGACGCACGGCCTGCAGCGCGGGCCGCACCGTAACCTGCATGCGCGTGGCCCAGTCGCTCAGCTCGCCGTGGGGCGAGAGGCCGTCGGCATCGTTCCACTTGTAGCCCTGCTCCGGCATGTCGGACAGCAGCATCTCGAGCACCATCTGCTGGCTCTTGACGGCACGCGCGCTGTCGCTGCGCACCTCCATGCCGGCGGTGACGGCGCGGCAGCAACTCGGCGCCAGCGTGCGTTCGCCGGCGACCTCGACCACGCAGGCGCGGCAATTGCCGTCGGCGCGGTAACCGTCCTTGAAACACAGCCGCGGTATCTCTACGCCCTGGCGGCGGGCGGCATCGAGGATGGTCTCGCCCTCGAACGCCCGGGCCGCCTGCCCGTTGAGCTGGAACTCGATGGTTTTCAAGGTGACCTCGGCCACGGTGGCGGGCGCGTTCATTCAGCGGATCTCCTGTGCAAAATACTTCTGGACGCAACGCACCGGGTTGGGCGCGGCCTGGCCCAGGCCGCAGATCGATGCATCGACCATGACCTGGTTCAGGTCTTCCAGCGTGTCGTTGTCCCACACGGGCGCCTGCATCAACCGCGCCGCCTTGGCGGTCCCGACGCGGCACGGCGTGCACTGGCCGCAACTTTCGTGCTCGAAGAACCGCATCATGTTCAGGGCCGCATCACGGGCCTTGTCGTGCTGGCTGAGCACGATCACCGCCGCCGACCCGATGAAGCTGCCGTGCGGCTGCAAGGTGTCGAAGTCCAGCGGCACATGCGCCAGGCTGGCCGGCAGGATGCCGCCGGACGCGCCGCCCGGCAGGTAGGCGTACAACGTGTGGCCCTCGGGCATGCCGCCGCAATATTCGTCGATCAGCTCGCGCACGCTGATGCCGGCCGGCGCCAGCTTGACCCCCGGCGAACGAACCCGGCCGCTGACGCTGAACGAGCGCAATCCCTGGCGTCCGTTGCGGCCGAAACCCGAGAACCACTGCGGGCCTTTCTCGACGATGTCGCGCACCCAGTACAGGGTCTCGAAGTTCTGCTCCAGCGTCGGGCGGCCGAACAGGCCGATCTCGGCGATATAGGGCGGTCGCATGCGCGGCTCGCCGCGCTTGCCTTCGATGCTCTCGACCATCGCGGACTCCTCGCCGCAGATGTAGGCGCCGGCACCGCGGCGCATCTCGATCATCGGCAGCGGGAACGGCGCTTCGGCACGCAGCCTGGCGATCTCGGTCTCGAGGATGGCGCGGCAGCCGTGGTATTCGTCGCGCAGGTAGATGTAGCAGCTGTCGATGCCCACGACCTGGGCCGCCACCAGCATGCCTTCGAGGAAACGGTGCGGGTCGCGCTCGAGGTAGGTCCGGTCCTTGAAGGTGCCGGGCTCGCCTTCGTCGATGTTGACCGCCATCACCCGCGGGCCGGCATGGCCACGCACGATGCGCCATTTGCGGCCGGCCGGGAAACCGGCACCGCCGAGCCCGCGCAAGCCGGAGCTCTCCATGGCCTGCAACACGCGTTCGGCCTCGTGCCGGCCTTCCATCAGGTCGGCGACGAATCGGTAACCTCCCGCGTCGCGGTAGGCCTGCAGCCCCACGTAGTCCGGCGCCACGGCGGTATCCACGGTGCCATCGGTGACCGCCGATCCGGCCAGCGCCGGCGCATCGAAGCGGCCGTTGTCCGTGGCGGCCGGGTGGTGCTGCGTTCCGGCTCGCACGCGGGCCGCGACCGCGTCGGCGCTGGCATGCACAACCGGATGCTGGTGCACCACGGCCACCGGCGCCTGCTCGCAGCGTCCCACGCAGGGTGCGGGAATCACGCGCACCTCGGCCCCCAGGATCGCCGGCAATCGCGCCAGCAGGTCGCCCGCGCCGGCCATCGTGCAGCTCAGGCCGTCGCAGACCCGCACGGTGAGCTCCGGGGCCGTTGCGTCACCCTTGAGCACCTCGAAATGGTGGTAGAAGGTCGCGACCTCGAACACCTCGGCCATGCCCACGCGCATCTCGGCCGCCAGGGCCACCAGATGGCGGTCGTGCAGGCAGCGCCAGGCATCGTTGAGCCGGTGCAGGTATTCGATCAGCAGGTCGCGCCGGTGCCCGCCGTCGGGCGGCATGCCGATCAGCGCACGCACCTCGGCCAGTGCCTGGGCATCGACCTGGCGGCCCTTGAGCTGGCGCCTGCGCCGGATCTTCGCGCGCAGGTCGTCCACGCTGCCCAGGGGCACGGGGGTTGCGGATGGGGAGGAACCGGCAAGGCTCATGGCGTCTCACGTAAATGGCCGGCGGGCGGCGCGGATGAACAATACGGCGCAGGGGCGGACGTGCCGCACCCGGCCGGCAGCGCCGCTTCGCGGTCCATGATGGACGGCCGGCAAAACGCTGCCATTCCCAACGCGACCTCGGGCTCTCGGAAGCCGACGCCGCTGGCAGTATCGCAGCGGGCCGCGTCCCGGTCCAATTGAATCGACACACCGGGCGATTCAATGTCTGAATCCCCCACCCATCGGCCACCGCGACGCGGCGCAGCGCCGGTCCGGGGGCATACTGCAGCCATATCCCCTTCCCGCCGACCTCGCCGTGTACAACGTCTACCACCAGTTCGCCCTGTTGCTGGCCATTGCAGCGGTCGTCGGCGCGTTCGCGCTGCGCCTGCGCCAGCCGCTGCTGGTGGCCTACATCGTCGTCGGCATCCTGCTCGGGCCCTCGGTGCTGGGCTGGGTGACGGCCCACGACCAGATCGACCTGCTGGCCCAGATCGGCGTCACGGTGCTGCTGTTCGTGGTCGGACTCAAGCTCGACATGCGGGTGGTGCGCAGCGTCGGCCTGGTCGCGCTGGCCACCGGCCTGGGGCAGATCGTGTTCACGACCGTGCTCGGCTTCGCGCTGGCCCTGGCGCTGGGCATGGACGCCCTGACGGCGGTCTACGTGGCGGTGGCGCTGACCTTCTCCAGCACCATCATCATCGTCAAGCTGCTGTCCGACAAGCGCGAACTCGACTCGCTGCACGGTCGCATCGCGGTGGGTTTCCTGGTCGTGCAGGACATCGCGGTCGTCGTGGCGATGCTGATGCTCGGTTCGTGGCAGTCCGGCGCGGACGGCGTCCAGCACTGGCAATTGGCTCTGTCCGTGGTGCTCAAGCTCGCGGGCGCCCTGGCATTGATTGCGCTGCTGATGCGGTTTGTGCTGCCCGGCCTGCTGCACCTGCTGGCGCGATCGCAGGAACTGCTGCTGCTGTTCGCGCTGGCCTGGGGCACGGCGCTGGCCGCCGGCGGCGACCTGCTGGGTTTCAGCAAGGAGATCGGCGCCTTCCTGGCTGGTTTCGCGCTGGCGTCGACACCGTATCGCGAGGCGATCGCGGCACGCCTGACCGGCCTGCGCGACTTCCTGCTGCTGTTCTTCTTCATTGACCTGGGCGCCAAGCTCGACCTCGGCCTGCTGGGCGCCCAGGTCGACGACGCGATCGTGTTGTCGCTGTTCGTGTTGCTGGGCAATCCGCTGATCGTCATGGCCATCATGGGTTTCATGGGGTATCGCAAACGCACCGGCTTCCTGGCCGGACTGACGGTGGCGCAGATCAGCGAGTTCTCCATCATCTTCATGGCCATGGGCGTGTCGCTGGGCCACACCGCACCGGCGGCCCTGGGACTGGTCACGCTGGTCGGACTGGTCACGATCACGCTGTCGACCTACATGATCCTGTATTCGCAGTCCGTGTATGCGTGGCTGGCGCCCTGGCTGGGGGTTTTCGAGCGTGCACGTCCGCTGCGCGAGATGGCCGTGGAGCGCAGCCGTCCGGAGACCGCGTCGGCCCAGGTCATCGTGTTCGGTGCCGGCCGTTTCGGCCGCCGCCTGATCGAGCAGCTGCGGCACAGCGGCATAGCCGCCATTGCCGTCGACTTCGATCCCGAGCGGGTACGCCGGCTGCGCCGCCTGCGGATTCCGGTGCGTTTCGGCGACGCGGAAGACGCCGAGTTTCCGGCCACCTTGCCCTTGGCGCAGGCGTCCTGGGTCGTCAGCACGTTGCCCGAGACCACGGTGAACCTGACCCTGCCCGGCGCGTTGCGGGCACACGGGTTCACCGGTCGGATCGCGCTGGCCTTGCGCGGCGACACCGACCCGGCCGCGTTTCTCGCCCGCGGCGTCGACCATGTGTTCCGTCCCTACGACGACGCCGCCGACTTCGCGGCCCGCACCATCGAGCGCGCGCTCGAAGGCCGCGACACCGCTGTCGTGCCACCCGCGCAGGCCGGCTGAACAACCGGCCGGGGATTCAGCGGGCCAGCCGGCCGCTGTTGGCCGCGACCTGCTCCAGCCAGCCCGCCTGCTGCGCCATCGCGATGGCGGCAATCAGCGTGCGCGATGGCAGGTCGCTGGCCTGCACCATGAACCCGACCGGCGTCTGCACGTGGGGATCCACCAGCGGCAATGCCTCGAGGTTGCGGTAGTTGCGAAATGCCGCCACGAGGGCTCCGGGCATCACGCTGCAGACCTCGCCGTTGGCCGCGCTCAGCGCCAGCGTGACGATGGAATTGGTCTCCATCACGGGCCGCACCACGACGCCGGCCGCGGCGAACGCCGCGTCGACCAGCGTGCGGTTGTGCATGTCGGGTGTCAGCAGGCACAGCGGCAGTTCGGCGGCCTGGGCCCAGCGCAGTTCCGGTCCGATCGGCATTTCGCCGGCTTGCGCGACCGGGCTGCGGCGCAGCAGGAAATAGTGTTCGTCGTATTGCGGCAGCACGCGCAGGCGCAGCCCCAGCGCAACCAGCCGTTCGGTGTATCCCAGCCCGAGGTCCAGGTTCAGGTTTTCCAGGCCGCTCTCGATCTCGGGCGAACTGAGCGACAACACGGCCGGCGTGATGCCCGGATACTGCGCCTGCAGCCGGGCGGCGAACCGCGCCGCGATCGGCATCGCCGTCGGGATAGCGCCGATGCGCAACGACCCGCGCGGGTTGTCGGCCCCGCTGTCCAGGTCCTGGCGCAGCAGCTCGCGCTCGTGCAGCATGCGCCGCGCGCTGGCCAGCACCCGCTGGCCCTCCGGCGTCAGTCCGACATAGGTGCGACCGCGCAGCACGATGGCACAACCGAACTCCTTCTCCATCGCGCGCAAGGCATTGGACAGCGCCGGCTGCGTGATGTGGCAGGCCTGCGCGGCGCGTCCGAAATGCTTGTGTTCGTCCAGCGCGACCAGGTAACGCAGCGAGCCGAGCAGATTCATGGCGGGGACGGGCGTTGACGCGTGTTCAGGCCGGACCGGGGTGGAATCGTGACCCGATGGCGCCGCAGGCCGGGTTGCCGGGCATGCCGCAATCCGGCGCCGGGCCTCAGGTGTCCTTCGAGATCTTGATCGACGGGAACTTGGACGAGAAGTCCTTGTTCTTGGCCGCGATCGAGACGGCGACCTGGCGCGCGACCGCGCGGTAGATGGCCGCGACCTCGCTGTCCGGCGCCGCCACGACCGTGGGTTTGCCGCTGTCGGCCTGCAAGCGGATCTGCATGTCCAGCGGCAAGGCCCCGAGGTAGTCCATCTCGTATTCGGCCGCCATCTTCTTGCCGCCGTCGGCGCCGAAGATGTGTTCGGCATGCCCGCACTGGCTGCAGACATGGACCGCCATGTTCTCGACGATGCCCAGGATCGGCACGCCGACCTTCTGGAACATCTTGATGCCCTTCTTGGCGTCGAGCAGCGCGATGTCCTGCGGCGTGGTCACGATCACGGCGCCGGTCATCGGCACCCGCTGGCTCAGCGTGAGCTGGATGTCGCCGGTGCCCGGCGGCATGTCGACGATCAGATAGTCGAGCTCGCGCCAGTTGGTCTGGCGCAGCAGCTGCTCGAGCGCCTGCGTGGCCATCGGGCCGCGCCAGATCATGGCCTCGTCCTGCGCCACCAGGAAACCGATCGACATCACCTGCAGGCCGTAGTTCTCCAGCGGGTCCATGGTCTTGCCGTCGTCGGACTCGGGCTTGCCCGAGATGCCCAGCATCATCGGCACGCTGGGGCCGTAGATGTCGGCATCCAGGATGCCGACCGAGGCGCCTTCGGCGGCCAGCGCCAGCGCCAGGTTGGCCGCCGTCGTGCTCTTGCCCACGCCACCCTTGCCCGAGGCCACGGCGACGATGTTCTTGACGTTGGGCATCAGCTGCACGCCGCGCTGCACGGCGTGCGCGATGATCCTGCTGTGGACGTTGACGGACACGTTGCCCACGCCGGGAACGGTCCGGGCCGCGGCCACCAGCGCCTTGCGGAACTCCGGGATCTGGCTCTTGGCCGGATAACCGAGCTCGACGTCGAAGGCAACATCGCCGTCACCGATGCTCAGGTTGCGGATGGCGCGCGCCGACACGAAGTCCGTTCCGGTGTTCGGATCCACGACCGTGCGCAGCGCCCCCATCAATTCCTGTTCCGTGACTGCCATGCGATGCTCCTGGTGAATGGTGTTGCGTTGCGCAAAGGCGCTAGTCTAGCGAACCGCCGGGTGGCGCGGTCCCGTCGGGGTCAATCGCCATCGGGCGGGAGCCCGCTCCCCACCATAATGCAGCGATGACCGACGCCCGAACGGCCCACCCCGTCACCGGCCTGCTGCTCACCGGCGGCGGCGCCCGCGCCGCCTACCAGATCGGCGTGCTCGAAGCGATCGCCGACATCCGCGTCGATTGCGCCGCCCGCGCCCAGGCCAATCCCTTTGCCGTCATCACCGGCACCTCGGCCGGTGCCATCAACGCCGCGGCGCTGGCCGGTGGCGCCGACGACTTCGACCGCGCGGTCCGGCGCATGGTCGACGTCTGGAAGAACTTCCACGCCGGCCAGGTCTACCGCGCCGACTCGATCGGCGTGTTGCGCACCGGCGCCAGCTGGCTGACGCTGATGTCGATCGGCTGGGTGCTGGCGCGCTGGCGCAAGCTCAAGCCGCGGTCGCTGCTGGACAACGCGCCGCTGCTGGACCTGCTGCAGACCCTGGTGCCGCTGCACGACCTGCACGATTTCATTGCCCAGGGCCAGTTGCGCGCGCTGGCCGTGACCGCGTCGAGCTACAGCTCGGGCGAACACGTGACCTTCTTCGAGGGCGCCGACAGCATCGCGCCGTGGAAACGTTCGCAGCGTTTCGGCATCCGCCAGAAGATCACACACCAGCACCTGCTGGCGTCGTCGGCGATTCCGTTCGTGTTTCCGGCCAAGGCGCTGCCGATCGACGGGCGCGCCGAATATTTCGGCGACGGCTCGATGCGCCAGTCGGCGCCGGTGGCCGCGGCCATCCACCTGGGGGCGAACCGTATCCTGGTGGTCGGCGCGGGCCGCCTGCACGAACCGCCACCGGACCTGCGCAACGCCCCGCCCAACAGTTATCCGACGCTGGCCCAGATCGCCGGGCACACCTTGTCCAACATCTTCCTCGACGCGCTGGCGGTGGACGTCGAGCGGGTCAAGCGCATCAACCACACGATCGGCCTGGTGCCGCCCGAGGCCCGCGCGGCCAGCGGCCTGCGGCCGATCGAGCTGCTGGTGATCTCGCCGTCGGAGCGCATCGACGCGGTGGCGGCCAAACACGTCGGCGACCTGCCGCGGCCGGTGCGCGCCCTGCTCGGCGGCGTCGGCGTGACCTCCGACAGGTCCGACTTCCGGGGCGCGGCGCTGGCCAGCTACCTGCTGTTCGAGCCCGGATATACGCAGGAACTGATCGCGCTGGGGCGCGCCGACACGATGCGCCAGCGCAACGACGTGACCCGGTTCTTCGGCTGGGACGACCCCTGCCCGGCCCTGCCGCGCAACGCGGCAACCGGCAGCCCGGGCGGAGTCGAGCGCCGGCGCGACCCGCTGCGCCTGCGCTGAGCGTCGCCTCCGTGGTGGCCGACTAAAATCGGCCGCTCCCGGCTTGCGCCGACCGCCCCGTTCCACCCTGCCCCGCCCGATGCCACGCCAACTCTTCGTCACCACCGCCCTGCCGTACGCCAACGGCAAGTTCCACATCGGCCACATCATGGAATACATCCAGGCCGACATCTGGGTGCGGCACCAGCGCATGCAGGGCAACGCGGTGGACTTCGTCTGTGCCGACGACGCCCATGGCGCGCCGATCATGATCGCGGCCGAGAAGGCCGGCAAGACGCCGCAGCAGTTCGTCGCCGACATCGCGGCCGGCCGCAAGCCCTACCTGGACGGCTTTCACATCGCGTTCGACAACTGGCACTCGACCGACGCGCCCGAGAACCATGCGCTGGCGCAGCAGATCTACCGCGACCTGCGCGACAACCCGCAGGGCTCGCTGATCGAGACCCGCACCATCGAGCAGTTCTTCGATCCCGAGAAGAACATGTTCCTGCCGGACCGCTTCATCAAGGGCGAATGCCCGCGTTGCCATGCGAAGGACCAGTACGGCGACAACTGCGAGGTCTGCGGCGCCGTCTACGCGCCCACCGACCTGATCGAGCCGTATTCGGCGCTGTCCGGCGCCAAGCCCGTGCTCAGGAGCTCCGAGCATTTCTTCTTCAAGCTGTCGGATCCGCGCTGCGTCGAATTCCTGCAGCGCTGGACCCAGGACGGACGGCTGCAGCCGGAGGTGGCGAACAAGGTCAAGGAATGGTTCAGCGTGCGCAAGAACCCGGACGGCAGCACCAGCGAAGGCCTGGGCGACTGGGACATCAGCCGCGACGCGCCGTATTTCGGCATCGAGATCCCGGACGCGCCGGGCAAGTATTTCTACGTCTGGCTGGACGCGCCGATCGGCTACCTGGCCTCGCTGAAGAACCTGCTCGAGCGACGCGGCCAGGACTACGAGGCCTACATGGCCGATCCGGCGCTGGAGCAGTACCACTTCATCGGCAAGGACATCGTCACCTTCCACACGCTGTTCTGGCCGGCCACACTGCATTTCAGCGGCCGCAAGACACCGGACAACATCTTCGTGCACGGCTTCCTGACCGTGAACAACGGCGAGAAGATGAGCAAGAGCCGCGGCACCGGGCTCGATCCGCTCAAGTACCTGAGCCTGGACATGAACCCGGAATGGCTGCGGTATTACCTGGCCGCCAAGCTCAACGGCCGCAACGAGGACGTCGACTTCAACGCCGAGGACTTCATGGCGCGGGTCAACAGCGACCTGATCGGCAAGTTCGTCAACATCGCCAGCCGTGCCGCCGGCTTCGTGCACAAGCATTTCGACGGGCGGCTGGCCGGACTCGCCGAGGGCGCCGCCGACGACGTGCATGCGCAGCTGCTGGCGCAGGTGCGGGCCTCGTCGGAGCAACTGCAGAAACGCTACGAGGAGCGCAACACGCTGCAGGCCGTGATGGAGATCATGCGGCTGGCCGACCTGGTCAACGGCTACTGGAACGAACAGCAACCCTGGGGCCTGCCGAAGAAGGCGAGCGCCGAACCGGACGCGGCCGCCGGCCACATGCACACGCTGCACCGGGTCAGCAGCACCACGCTCGAAGCGTTTCGCGTGTTGACCGTCTACCTGACGCCCATCCTGCCGGCGCTGTCGACCCAGGTCGAGGCCTTCCTGAAGGCGCCGTGCGGGCACTGGTCCGACGCCGGCACGCCGCTGGGCGAAGGCCATGCGATCGCGCCGTACCAGCACCTGATGCAACGGGTCGACGTCAAGCAGCTCGAGGCTTTGTTCGAGCCGCCGCCGGCGGCGGCGACCGAGCAGTTGCTGCCCGGCGGTGAAGCCATTGCCGAGACCATCACCATCGACGATTTCGCCAAGGTCGACCTGCGTATCGCGAAGATCGTCGGCTGCGAGGCGGTCGAGGGCTCGACCAAGCTGCTGCGCCTGACGCTGGACGTCGGCGAAGGCCGCACGCGCAACGTGTTCTCCGGCATCGCCAGCGTCTACAAGCCCGAGCAACTGGTCGGCAAGCTGACCGTGATGGTCGCCAACCTGGCGCCGCGCAAGATGAAGTTCGGCGTCAGCGAAGGCATGGTGCTGGCCGCCAGCCATGCCGACGAAAAGGCCACGCCGGGCATCTACGTGCTCGAACCCTTCACAGGGGCGCAGGCCGGGATGCGAGTGCGCTGACGGTCGCTGGGTCGTAGGACTCGACCCGGTTGCGTCCGGCCTTCTTGGCGCAATACAAGGCACTGTCGGCCTGCAGCAGCAAGGTGGAGCGGGATTCCCGCGGCGAGGCCACCATGCTGGCCACGCCGATGCTGACCGTCAGCGACGGGTCGACCGGCGAATCCTCGTGCGGAATACGCGCCGCCTGCACCTGCTGCAGGCAACGATGCGCGATCGCCATCGCTTCCTGCAGATCGGTGCCCGGCAGCAGGATGGCATATTCCTCGCCGCCGTGGCGCGCCACCAGTTCGCCCGATCGCTTGGCACACATGACCAGGATGCGAGCCACCTGGCGCAGGCATTCGTCACCGGTCTGGTGGCCGTAGTGGTCGTTGTAGTGCTTGAAATGGTCGATGTCGATCATCAGCAGCGACAGGCAGGCGCGGCTGCGCGCACAACGTTGCCATTCGGTCTGCAGCGTCTGGTCGAACATGCGGCGGTTGGCGATGCCGGTCAGGCCATCGGTGGTGGACAGGCGCAGCAGCTGCTCGTTGGCGCGCTCCAGGGCCAGGCCTTTCTCGACCATCGGCGTCATGTCCAGCCGGGTCATCACCAGGTAACCCGAGGGCGTGCGGATCTCGTAGAAGTGCACCCAATGGCCGTCGTCCGACTGGCGCAGCATCGGCGTATCCAGCGCACCCCGGCCAGCCAGGCGCAGCGCCAGCCATTCCTCTTCGCGGCCCACGGCGTCGGCGATGCGGCCTTCGGCCAGATCGCGGCGCATCAGGTTCTCGTATGTCTCGCCGATCACCGCCGGCCCGCTGCTGTAGGGAGACTGGCGCGCCACTTCCTTGTTGAACGCCAGCAGCCGGTCCTGGTTGTCATAGATGGCCACGCCGGCGGGGACCGCATCGATCACCTCGTTCAGCCGCATCTCGGCGGCGCGCAACTGGGTGCGCAGCGGCTCGGTCTCCTGCTGCAGTCGCTGGGCCTGGCCGGCGGCGTCGGGGGCCTGTTCCAGCCAACGGCCGGTGCGCAGGGACATCCACGCCATGACCAGGCTGCCGGCAATACCGGCCAGCCCCAGCACCACCAGCCACGGTACGGGCTGGGCCATGCCCCAGCCGCCGATGACGATCAGCGCGACCGGGCCCAGGCACACCAGTACCAGCCACGCCGCCAGGGAGACTCCCTTGAGCATGCGGGGTCGGTCAGTGTGCCGAGCCATGGACGGGATCGATCGGAGCGGGCACGCCGGGCCTGCCGTTCGTGTCGGACGTTGGTTCAAGGCGCAGCATGGCACCCCACGTGTTTTGCGGATTCACACCCAAGGGTAAACGATTTGCCGACGGGCAGGAAGGGAACCGGCCCCGGGGCCCGAGCGCCCGTGCATGCCCGGCGCAGCCGCCTGGCGGCCTGGTGGCGACCGTCGACCCGGGCGTGCCGCGCGATCGCGACCGCCGGCCTGCCGCGGCCTGTAAAATCCGCGTCATCGAGGGTCCCATTCCATGTCCATATTCCGCCGCCCGGATTACCAATCCGACACCACCCAGTTCATTTCCCGGCTCAAGGCCGAAAAACCCGAGCTCGAAGCCGAGCAGCGCAAGGGACGCGAATTGCTGTGGGACAAGCATCCGGACCGTTCGGCCTGGAAATCGTTTCGGCAGGCCGAAGTCCCGCAGAAACCCTACGTATACCAGACCGATCCGTCCTGAGCCGGCACCCCATGTCCGCGCCGGCACGCCTGTCGGGCTGCTGAGCGCAGGCCCCCACGCACGATGACCGCTCCCACCGCGCTGCCCGATGCCCCGGCGGACAACACGACCATGCCGGACGTGGTCGACCAGGTCGCGTTGGCCCGCCTGTATGGCGAGCCGCTGTTCTCCATCCCCCAGGACCTGTACATCCCGCCGGATGCGCTGGAGGTGTTCCTCGAGGCGTTCGAGGGCCCGCTGGACCTGCTGCTGTACCTGATCCGCAAGCAGAACTTCAACATCCTGGACATTCCGATGGCCGGCGTGACCCGGCAGTACCTGGCCTACGTGGACGAGATCCGCGGTCGCAACCTGGAACTGGCTGCCGAATACCTGCTGATGGCGGCGATGCTGATCGAGATCAAGTCGCGCATGTTGCTGCCGCCGCGCAAGACGGCCGATGGCGAAGAAGCCGAAGACCCGCGCGCCGAACTGGTACGCCGGCTGCTGGAATACGAGCAGATCAAGCTCGCGGCCGCCGCGCTGAACACGATTCCGCAGGCCGGCCGCGACTTCCTGCGGGGCCAGGTGGTGATCGAACAGGCACTGGCGCCGCGTTTCCCCGACGTCGACCTGGCCGACCTGCAGGAAGCCTGGCGCGACATCCTGCGTCGTGCCAGGCTGGTGCAGCATCACCACATCTCGCGCGAGGAACTCTCGGTGCGCGAACACATGGGCATCGTGCTGCGCCGGCTGCAGGGGCAACGCTTCGTCGAATTCGAGGACCTGTTCGATCCGGACAAGGGCAGCCAGGTGCTGGTCGTGACCTTCATCGCCTTGCTCGAACTGGCCAAGGAAAACCTGATCGACATCACCCAGGCCGAGTCGTTCGCGCCCATCTACGTGCGGCTGGCCTACAGCGTCGCGTCCGAGACGGCGCACTAGGCGCATCGGCGCCGCGCGGCGCGCATGCACCCCGGCGTCATTCCTGCTCGTCGCGCGCGTCACGCGCCATCAATGCGGCAACCGCCTGCCGCGGGTCGAGCCGGCCGTCGAGCAACGCCTCGACGGCCTGGCAGATCGGCATTTCGATATCCAGGCCGTTGGCACGTTGCGCCACGGTGCGGGCGCAGAACACGCCTTCGGCCACATGGCCCAGGGACTGCACCGCCTGCGCCAGGCTCATGCCCTGGGCCAGCGCCAGGCCGACCCGGCGATTGCGCGACAGGTCGCCGGTCGCCGTCAGCACCAGGTCGCCCAGTCCGCTCAATCCGTTGAAGGTCTCGGCGCGCGCGCCCAGGGCCACGCCCAGGCGGGTCATCTCCGCCAGGCCACGGGTGATCAGCGCGGCACGCGCGTTCATGCCCAGTTCCAGGCCGTCGCACAGCCCGGTGGCGATCGCCAGCACGTTCTTGACGGCACCGCCGACCTCGACGCCGACGATGTCGTCGCTGCCGTAGACGCGCAGTTGCGGACCGTGAAAGGCCTCGACCAAGGTGCTGCGCACCTGCGCATCGGCGCTGGCCGCCACCAGGGCGGCGGGTTTGGCCTGGGCCACTTCCTGCGCGAAACTCGGCCCGCTCAGCACGCCGGAGCGCAGGGCCGGCGCCACATGCGCCTGGATTTCATGCGCCATCAGACCGATGGCGGGCGTGCCGGCATCGTCAGCACTTGCCAGCGCCGGCTCGAAGCCCTTGCACAACCAGACCACCGGCGCGGGGCAGTCGTGCAAGTCCTGCAACATCGAGCGCAACGCGGCCATCGGCGTGGCCAGCACCACGAGGTCGGCGCCATCGACAGCGTCGCGCAGCGCGGCGGCACCGGCATCGCCGCCGGGACGGGACCAGGCCGCGATACGCAGTGTCGGGGGCAGCGGTGCCGTCGGCAGGTAACGCCGGTTGACGCCGGCGACACGCATCGCATCGGCCTGCGCCGCATCGCGGGCCCACAGACTGACGCGGTGCTGCGCGGCTTCGCGGCCCGCCAGGTTGATGGCCAGCGCCGTGCCCCAGGCACCCGCTCCGAGAATGGCAATCTCCATCGTCGCCGTTACCGGGGCCACGGATGTGGCCCGGCAACGAAACCCTTCTTATTGGGTCGCGGTGCCGGCAATGGCGGAGGTGTCGCCCGCAGCCTGCTGGGCGCGCTGCTGCTCGTACATGGCCTGGAAGTTGATCTCGGACAGGTGCACCGGCGGGAAGCCGCTGCGCTGGATCACGTCGGCGACGTTGGAGCGCAGGTAGGGATAGACGATCTGCGGGCAGGCAATACCCATGATCTGGCTCATCTGTTCCTGCTCGATGTTGCGGATCTCGAAGATGCCGGCCTGCTTGACCTCGACCAGGAACACGGTGCGTTCCTTGAGCTTGGTGTGCACGGTGGCGGTCACGCAGACTTCGTACACGCCGTCGGCGGCGACGCTGGATTCGACACCCAGCTGAATATCGACCGCCGGTTGCTCCTTCTCGAGCAGGATGGCGGGCGAATTGGGCTGCTCCAGCGAACACTCCTTGAGGTAGATGCGCTGGATCTGGAACGTGGGGGTCTTGTCTTCGGCCATGGAATCACTTTCAGGTTGAGGGGGCAGGCGGGATGACGGCGGCGGATCGAAAACCCGGCCGGCGCATCGGCACGACGCGCCATTATCACCGGTGCGTCGGACGCACCGACACGACTCAGGCTGCTTGCAGCAAGGGTAGCAGACCGCCGCGGCTGTCCAATGCCATCAGGTCGTCGCAACCGCCGACATGGGTCTCGCCGATGAAGATCTGGGGCACCGTGCGGCGCCCGGTCACTTCGGTCATGCGCACGCGCGCGGCGTGGTCCAGATCGACCCGAATCTCGTCGATCTCTTGCACGCCCCGATCCTTGAGCAATTGCTTGGCTCGGATGCAGAAGGGGCACACGGCCGTGGAGTACATCTTGACGGATTGCATGCGGGAAGCTTTCGACGAGGAGGGAGTGGAAAAACGCGGGACGGTGCGGACAAACGGGCTGCGCGTGGCCGCAGCTGCGGCCCGCGCTCAGGATTTTTCGACCGGCAGGTTGGCACTTTTCCATGCCGCCAGGCCACCGGACAACGACTGGGCCTTTTCGTAACCCAGCTTCTTGGCGATGCCCACGGCACGCCCCGAACGGGCGCCGCTCTGGCACACGAGGATCACCGGCACGGCCTTGTTCTTGACCATGGCCGGCAACTTGTCCTCGAGCTGGTTCAAGGGAATGTTCTTCGCCCCGCCCGGATGGCCCGCGGCGTATTCGGCCGCCTCGCATACGTCGATCAGCACCGCCTTCTCGCGGTTGATCATCTGCACGGCGGCAGCGGTCGTGACGCCGGCATCGGTCGCCCCCCGCAAGGCCGGCATGAAGAGCATCACGCCCGAGGACACGGCGACCAGCAGCAACATCCAGTTATCGACGACAAAATTCACGGCATTCCTCGGCAGGGGAGACAGCGCGCCAGGCGCGCGGGAGTCGGCATTCTAAAATAGTCGGGTCGTGCTGGCGCCAGGATGGTCTTTGCGGGCACTGCCCGCACCCCGGCTCGACAACCACATCGCCCATGTCCCTGCCCCGCCCCATTGCCCTAGAACCTATGCATACCCTCGTATTGATCCGACACGGTGAATCGACCTGGAACCTGGAGAACCGCTTCACCGGCTGGACCGACGTCGACCTCACGCCCACTGGCATCGCGCAGGCCAAGACCGCCGGCCAACTGCTGCGCGAGCAGGGTTTCGAATTCGACCTGGCCTATACCAGCGTGCTCAAGCGCGCCACCCGCACGCTCTGGCACTGCCTGGACGAGATGGATCGCACCTGGCTGCCGGTCGAGCACAGCTGGCGCCTGAACGAGCGCCACTACGGCGCATTGCAGGGGCTGAACAAGGCCGACATGGCCAAGCAATACGGCGACGAGCAGGTGCTGATCTGGCGCCGCAGCTACGACACGCCACCGCCGCCGCTGGAGCCGCAGGACCCGCGCTGCGAACGCACGGACATCCGCTACGCCAACCTCGCGCCGGGCCAGGTACCGCTGAGCGAATGCCTGAAGGACACGGTCGCGCGGGTGCTGCCATACTGGAACGACGCCATGGCGCCGACCATCCGCGCCGGCAAGCGGGTCGTGGTGGCGGCCCACGGCAACTCGATCCGCGCACTGGTGAAGTACCTGGACAAGATCTCCGACTCCGACATCGTCGGGCTCAACATTCCCAACGGCATACCCCTGGTCTACGAACTCGACGCGGAACTGGCGCCGATTCGCCACTACTATCTGGGCGATGCCGCTGCCGCGGAGGCGGCCGCGAAGGCCGTGGCGGCCCAGGGCCGGACCTGACCGTCGCGCGGCCCGGAACACGATTTCCGCAGCGGCCACCGACTTGCCGGAACCTGTGCGCGACAGCCGCCTCCAAGGTGTATATTGGATCAGCAGAGGAATCTCATCATGGGTCATAAACTGAAAGTCGCGGGCTGGATCTCGGTCGGCGTGGTTGCGGGGGCATTGACCACCGTATCGCTGCAGACCGTCGCACGGGGAACCCTGGCGCCGCTGCCGCTCGAGGAGTTGCAGCAGCTCGCGGCCGTGTTCAGCATGGTCAAGAGCGACTATGTCGAGCCGGTCGACGAGAAGAAACTGATCACCGACGCCATCTCCGGCATGGTGGCGAGCCTGGACCCGCATTCGCAGTACTTCGACAAGAAGTCGTTCAAGGAATTCCGCGAGGGAACCTCGGGCAAGTTCGTCGGCGTGGGCATCGAGATCACGCAGGAGGACGGCCTGATCAAGATCGTCTCCCCGATCGAAGGTACACCGGCCTTTCGCGCCGGGCTCAAGACCAACGACCTGATCACCAAGATCGACGACACGGCCGTCAAGGGCCTGACGCTCAACGAGGCGGTCAAGCGCATGCGCGGCCAGCCCAACACCAAGGTCATCCTGACCATCCTGCGCCGCGACGAGAACCGCAGTTTCCCGGTCACCATCGTGCGCGAGGAAATCCGCACCCAGTCGGTGCGCAGCAAGATGGTCGAGCCCGGTTATGCCTGGATCCGGCTGAGCCAGTTCCAGGAGCGTACGGTCGACGACTTCGTGCGCAAGGTCGAGGACATCTACAAGCAGGACCCCAACCTCAAGGGAATGGTGCTCGACCTGCGCAACGACCCCGGCGGGCTGCTCGATGCCGCGGTGGCGATCTCGGCGGCCTTCCTGCCCGAGAACGTCAACGTGGTCTCGACCAACGGCCAGCTGCCGGAGAGCAAGTTCACCTACCGCGCGGCACCCGAGTCCTATCTGCGTCGGGGCGCGAACGATCCGCTCAAGCGCCTGCCGGCGGCGCTGAAGAACGTTCCGCTGGTGGTGCTGGTCAACGAAGGGTCGGCATCGGCGAGCGAGATCGTCGCCGGAGCCTTGCAGGACCACAAGCGCGCCACCATCATGGGTCGCCAGACCTTCGGCAAGGGCTCGGTCCAGACCGTGCGCCCGCTGGGCCCCGACACCGGGCTCAAGCTGACGACGGCGCGGTACTACACGCCCAGCGGTGCGTCGATCCAGGCCAAGGGCATCGTGCCCGACGTCATGGTCGACGAGACCGAAGAGGGCAACCTGTTCGCCGCGTTGCGGACCCGCGAGGCCGACCTCGAGAAGCACCTGGCCAGCGGCCAGGGCGAGGAAAAGAAGGATCCGGTTCGCGAGCGGGCACGTGAACTCGCACTCAAGAAGCTCGAGGCGGAGCGCGACAAGCCGGCGGGCGATCGCAAGATGCCGGAGTTCGGCTCCGACCAGGACTTCCCGCTGGCCCAGGCGCTCAACCAGCTCAAGGGACAACCGGTGATGGTGAGCAAGACCCTGACCGAGCGCAAGGCAGAGCCGAAGAGCAACTGATGGGCCAGCGGCCCGTCCGTGCGCGCGCCTGACATGAACGACGAGCAGCTGCTGCGTTATTCGCGCCATATCCTGCTCGACGAGATCGGTGTCGAGGGGCAGGAACGCATCCTCGGCAGCCATGCGCTGGTCATCGGAGCGGGCGGACTGGGTTCGCCGGTCGTGCTGTACCTGGCGTCCGCCGGCCTGGGCCGGGTGACACTGGTCGACGACGACACGGTCGACATCACCAACCTGCAACGCCAGGTCGCGCACACCACCGATCGGGTCGGCGCAGCCAAGGTGGACTCGGCCCGGATCGCGATGGCGGCCATCAATCCGCAGGTCGAGGTGACCGCACTGCGCCAACGCGCCGACGCGGCCCTGCTCGACGAGCTGCTGCCCAGCGCCGACGTCGTGCTCGACTGCAGCGACAACTTCGCCACCCGGCACCTGATCAACGCGGCCTGCGTGCGCCATGGCAAGCCGCTGGTGGCCGGTGCGGCGATCCGGTTCGACGGGCAGCTCAGCGTCTACGACACCCGCGACCCGGCATGCCCCTGTTATGCCTGCGTGTTCCCACCGGATGCCGACCTGGAGGAAACCCTGTGCGCCACGATGGGCGTGTTCGCCCCGGTGGTCGGCATCATCGGGACCATGCAGGCGGCCGAAGCCCTGAAACTGCTCAGTGGCGCCGGAACCCCGTTGGCGGGCCGGCTGCTGATGCTCGATGCCCGCGCGATGGAATGGAACGAAGTGCGCATTCCGCGCAACGACACCTGCCCGGTCTGCGCGACGCGCGCCGCGGCGTCCTGACACGCGCCGGGCGGCTGGCCACCCGATGTCGACCCTCGCATCCACGCCTGCCGGCGCGCCCAACGAATGGGATGCGAGCACGCTGAGCGCAGCCATTCATGCACGGGCGCTCTCGTGCCGCGAACTCATGCAGGCATGCCTGGCCCAGGTCGACCGGCTCAACCCGCGCTTCAATGCCATCGTCAGCCGCGTCGACGCCGACCTTCTGCTGCGCCAGGCCGACGACTGCGACCGGGAACTCGGACACGGACGCAGCCGCGGCTGGATGCACGGGTTCGCGCTCGCCGTGAAGGACCTCAGCGCGGTGGCCGGCATGCCCCTGACCAAGGGCTCGGTGCTGCTGCGCGACAACATACCCGCGCAGGACGACCTGATGGTGCGGCGCCTGAGGTCCGCCGGCGCCATCGTCATCGGCAAGACGAACACGCCCGAATTCGGCCTGGGCTCGCAGACCTACCACCGCGTCTTCGGCACCACCCGCAACGCGTACGACCCGTCGCGGTGTGCCGGCGGCTCCAGCGGCGGAGCGGCCGTGGCGCTGGCGTTGCGCATGTTGCCGGTGGCCGATGGCAGCGACATGATGGGTTCGTTGCGCAACCCGGCGGCCTTCAACAACGTGTTCGGCCTGCGTCCGAGCATGGGCCGGGTTCCCGACGGGCCTGCGCCCGAGGCCTGGCTGGCGCAGCTGGGCACCGCCGGCCCCATGGCCCGCACGGTGCGGGATCTGGAGCGCCTGCTGGCGGTGCAGGCCGGGCGCGACGACCGCGTGCCCTTGTCCATCGCCGGCACCTGGCCGCACGAGCCGCCGGATCTGTCGCTGGACCTGCGCAAGACCCGCATCGGCTGGCTCGGCGACCTGGGGGGATACCTGCCGATCGAAGACGGCATCCTGGCCGTGTGCGAGTCCGCGCTGGCACGGCTGGCGGCCGATGGCTGCCGGATCGAGCCCGTGGCCCCGCGGTTCGACCCGGCCCGGGCCTGGCAGACCTGGCTCACCTGGCGCCGCTGGCTGGTGGCCGCGTCGCTTCGCCCGTTCGCCGAACATCCCGCGCAGCGCAGCCAGCTCAAGCCCGAGGCCTTGTGGGAGATCGAGCAAGGCGAACGACTCAGCGCCCGCGACGTGAGCGAGGCCGGCATCGCGCGCAGCACCCTGTACCGGCAATTGCTCGACATGTTCGAGCAACACGACTACCTGGCACTGCCCAGTGCGCAGGTCTGGCCCTTCGATGCCGACACCCCCTGGCCGCGAACCGTCGCCGGGCGCGGCATGGACACCTACCACCGCTGGATGGAAGTGGTCATCTACGCAACACTGGCCGGCCTGCCCGCGGTCAGCGTGCCCGTGGGATTCAATGCGGCCGGCCTGCCGATGGGCATGCAGCTGATCGGCCGGCCCCAGGCCGACCTGGCCGTGTTGCGCATCGCCCGTGCCCACGAGGAGCGCGCGCACGCCATCGTGTCGCGCCGTCCGGCGGCCCTGCTCGCGGCCTGACCGCGTGCCGGTGTTCGGGCAAAGCGGCCAACAGCATCGGGAATGCCCGCCATTCCCGGGGCAGGGTCCCGACAGTCAGCTGTTAAACTTTCCGAGCCACCCCCACCTATTCCCGTGAACCCATCGATCGCACCCACCGTCGTCGACATCAAGGACCTTCGGTTGGGTGATGCGCGTGCCCTGCTCGAGCACGGCGCCACGGTGGAGCTGCCGGACAGCCGCGTGCATCCGACCGAATTCGTCCAGAAGGTGATCGACGGCCTGTGCGAGTTGTCGCTCAAGGATCCGCTGACCGGGCTGGCCAACCGGCGCCATTTCCTGTCGGTCCTCGAGCGCGAGATCGATGGCGTGGCGCGCTCCGGCGAACCGGCATTGCTGCTGATGCTCGACATCGATCATTTCAAGTCCATCAACGACACCCATGGACACATCGCCGGCGACAAGGTCTTGCAGGCCGTGGCCAAATGCCTGTCGCGCTGTATCCGGCCGATGGATTCGGTCGCGCGATACGGCGGCGAGGAGTTTGCCGTCGTGTTGCCCAATTGCCTGGTCTCGGTGGGCGAAGCGGTGGCCGAACGGATCCGCACCACCGTGGAGTCGCTGACCATCACCGTCAGTCCGGCCGTCACGGTGAAGGCCACCATCAGCATCGGCGGTGCATACGCACCCGCGTGGATCCGATCCACGGCTCCATTGTGGATCGAGCGCGCCGATAACCTCTTGTATCAGGCCAAGGCACAAGGGCGCAACCGTGTCTGTATCGACCATCAGCAGGCCATCGCGGTGAGTGCCGAGGAGAAGAATCTTTTGTTTGGTCATCTAGCCCTGGGCGAGCCAGCCTGGCTTGAACGTGTCAATGGCGAGCCCGGTGGTGGCGAAACGAGCGGAGTCAATCCATGAGCGAAGAGCTGCAACCCGGCAACACCAAGCCAGCGGCCGGGCCTCAGGTGCCGTTGACGCCCCATGGCAAGGTCATGGCCGTGACCAGCGGCAAGGGCGGCGTCGGCAAGACCTTCGTATCGGCCAACCTGGCGGCGGCACTGGCCAAGCGCGGGCAGAAGGTGCTGGTGCTCGACGCCGACCTCGGCCTGGCCAACCTGGACGTGGTGCTGAACCTGTATCCCAAGGTCACGCTGCACGACGTGTTCAGCGGCAAGGCCAAGCTCGAGGAGGCCATCATCCAGGCGCCCGGCGGCTTCTCGGTGCTGCTGGCCGGCTCGGGCATGGTCGAATATTCGCGCCTGACGCCGGAGATCCGCGCCGACTTCCTGCGCATCATCGAGGGGCTGCTGCCCCGTTACGACGTGGTGCTGCTCGACACCGGGGCCGGCATCTCGGACGTCGTGCTGTTCGCCGTCTCGCTGGCCTCGGTGGTGCTGGTCGTGGCCACGCCGGAGCCCACGTCCCTGACGGATGCCTACGCAACCATCAAGGTGCTGGCGGGCCAGCAAAAACGCGCGAACGTGCACATGGTGATCAACCAGACGGCACGCCTGGGCGACGGTCGCGCGATCACCGGCCAGTTGCAGCAGGTGCTGGACCGTTTCGTCGTGACCGAACCCGGCCGCGGCATCAAGCTCGTGCATCTGGCCGACATCCCGGCCGACCCCTCGGTGCGCCAGGCCGTGATGCGGCGCCAGTTGCTGATGCAGACCCTGCCCGGCTGCCCGGCGGCGCTGGCGGTCGCGCAACTGGCACGCAAGATCGAAGAAACCGTGATCTCCGGCGGCTGAACCTGCCGGCGCCGGCCGGGCGCCGATGCCCCGGCGACGCCGGCTCAGGGCCCCGGGTCGGGCTGTGCGGTCACGATCCACCCCTCGAGCGGATCGATCCGCGCGGGCAGTCCGTAGTGCGGTGCGCCGCACCGCCAGCCCCAGGCGGCCTGCATCAGGCACAACGTGGCATCCAGCGTGTCGCCACGGGCGTCGTCCAGCACACGGGTGTACAGCGGCGCCGACAACTCCAGGCGCAAGTCCAGCCGGGTCCGGCCGGCCACCAGGGCCTCGAGCAGGCGCTGGCGCCGCGCCCGTCGCTCGGCGGTCTGCCCGGCTCGGGTATCGCTCTTGTAACTGGCATGGCCCAGCACTTCGCGTGCGAGCAGCCCCGGATAGGCTTCCAGCGCCAGCCTGCGCGGCTGCCCGCCGGCATCGGTGTTGTCCGCGCTCCCCGGATGCAGACCGGGCAGGCAGGCACCGGCCGCGACCAGCGGCGGCACGCCGGCGTGCATCATCCAGGCCACCGGCGGATGGACCCATTTCATCGAAGGACTCGAACCGGCCCACCGATCGGTGGCGCGATGCGCGAACTTGCCGCCGACCGGTCGGCCCGCGCAGAAACCGGCGAACAGGTCGCGAAGCTCCGAACGCGGCTTTCCGGCATACAGCTGCAAGGTGTCGAGCCAGCGCGTGGGCCAACCCATGGCCTGCACCAGTTCGCGCGGCAGGCCGAACGGAAAATCGAATCCGCCGATCCACGCCGGCTCGTCGCGCAACCACTGCGCATAGGCGTCGAGCGTGTCCAGCGGCTGCAAGGCCTCCAGCAGCACGGCATCGTCCTGCAGACGCCCGCGGGCGATCACGATGGGTTTGCGCCGATCGGGGCGGCTGCTGAAGTCGCAACCGACAAGCAGCGTCATGGGTTCAGTGCGGCGCGGATCGGCACACCGGTGCGTCGGCAATGCCCGTCATGCCCGTACCGCACGACCCTGCGGCGCTCAGGTTCTCAGGCGCGGCCCATGATGGACGCGGTCGCCATCAGTTCCTCGAGCAGGGCCAGCGACACCTTGCCGGAGACCGAATACGGATCGAGTTCGGGCTTCTCGGCGTACTTGAGCAGGATCGAGGTGTTGATGCGCGACATGTTCACCTGCCCCATGGTCCAGCCGCCGAAGCGCCGCTCGGAGATCTCCTCGTAATGCAGCAGGACCACGTCCTTGTGGCGCTTGTCCTTCTGGATATGGCCGAACAGGTCGCTCACCGCCATGCGCCCGCCTTCGATGGCCTGCAGGAAGATGCCGCCGCCGTAACACAGGATGCCGGTGATGCCGCAGGCCGGATTGGACTGGCGCGACTGCGAGAGGATGGCGTCGATCGCCTCGACCGTGGTGTCGACCGCGCGGCTTGCATACAGGAGTCGGACCAGCATGGTGTCAGCCCTTTCCGGGAATCAGGGACAGGAATTCGCGGCGCAGGTTCGAGTCCTTGAGGAACACGCCCCGCATCACGGAGTTGATCATCTTGCTGTCCATGTCCTTGACGCCGCGCCAGGCCATGCAGTAGTGGCTGGCCTCCATGACGATGGCCAGTCCGTCGGGCTGCGTCTTGAGCTGGATCAGGTCGGCCAGTTGCACCACGGCCTCTTCCTGGATCTGCGGCCGGCCCATCACCCACTCGGCCAGCCGCGCATACTTGGACAGGCCGATCACGTTGGTGTGTTCGTTGGGCATGACGCCGATCCAGATCTTGCCGATCACCGGGCAGAAATGGTGGCTGCAGGCACTGCGCACCGTGATCGGGCCCACGATCATCAGCTCGTTGAGATGTTCGGCGTTGGGGAACTCGGTGATCGTCGGGCCCTGCACGTAACGGCCGCGGAACACCTCGTTGACATACATCTTGGCCACGCGCCGCGCCGTGTCATCGGTGTTGTGGTCGTTTTCGGTGTCGATCACCAGGCTCGCGAGCACCCCCTTCATCTTGGATTCGACCTCGTCGAGCAAGGTCTCGAGTTCGCCCGGCTCGATGAAGTCGGCGATGTTGTCGTTGGCATGAAAACGCCGACGTGCGGCAAGCAGCCGCTGGCGGATCTTGACCGATACCGGAGTGCCTTCATCCGAGTCACTGGTATTCATGGCGGAGGGGGACTGCATCAACATCCGAGCATCGTACCAGCGAACGAACCGCGGGGTCTTTCCGGGCATTCGGCCCGCCCCGGACCTCGCGGGCGACCGGATCGCCGATGCTCAATACCGGCGCCCGATCAGGAACAGGCCCAGGCGCACCATGCCCAGCGCCAGGGCCTCCAGCACGCGGGTGCGCCAGGACCGGTTGACATAGGCCGCGTCCTCGACCCGGTGTCCGCCATCGGCCATGGCATGCTCGAGTCGCTGGCGCAACAAGCGCGCGAACGCGGCGTCGCGCACCATGACGTTGGCCTCGCGCGCCAGCAACAGGCTCAGCGGATCCAGGTTCGACGAACCGACCGTCGCCCAGCGGGTGTCCACCACGGCCACCTTCGCATGCAGGAAGCTGGCGGCGTATTCGTGGATCTCCACGCCGGCGTCCAGCAAGGCGCCGTAGACCGGTCGGGCGGCATGGTACTGCAGGAAATATTCGTATCGCCCCTGCAGCAGCAGACGCACCCGCACGCCCCGGCGCGCGGCCAGCACCAGCGCCTTGCGCAGCCGTGCGCCGGGCAGGAAATAGGCGTTGGCGATGATGACTTCATGCCGCGCGGCGCCGATGGCGCGCAGATAGGCGCGCTCGATCCGGCGCCGATGGCGCAGGTTGTCGCGCAAGACCAGGTCCGCGCGCGCGCCCCGACCCGGCGGCAGGTCGGGCCGGGGCGGCG
>JBFIDI010000007.1:0-31456 GCA_041581405.1 Burkholderiaceae bacterium | reverse complement strand
GAAGGCGAAGGCGAGCCGTCGTGTCGCATCGGCATGGCTCTTGCTGGTGAACAGTCCTTGTTAACCGAACCAGGCACTTCCATGCATACCTTGTTGATCGATGACGATTCGTTCGCCCTGAGGTTCCTGGCCCGGCAGTTGAGGCAACTCGGCTATTCGTCCATGGCCTTGTGTGAAGACGCGCGAGAGGCTGTGCGTTTGCTGGAGGTTCATTTCAAGACAATTGAACTGATTTTTTGCGATCTGCTGATGCCTGGCTTCGACGGCATCGAGTTCATCCGCCACCTCGAATCGGTCAATTACAAGGGAGGACTGGTCCTGGTCAGCGGGGAAGACGGGCGCATTCGCCAGATGGCCGAACGACTGGCCCTGGTTCATCGCATCAATCTGCTCGGCGCACTTGCAAAGCCGGTCGCCAAGGACCAACTGCAGCGCTTGCTGGATCAGGATGTTTTGTACAAGGGTATGGAACGACGTCGTTCAGGGCGGCCGGCCTTCGGACCTGACGCCATCAGCGATGCGATACGGCGCTCCGAGTTGTTCAACCTTTACCAACCCAAGGTCGAACTGTCGAGCGGCAGGGTGGTCGGTGTGGAGGCGCTTGTTCGCTGGCGACATCCGACGTACGGCATTGTCTTTCCCGACCGGTTCGTCGGTGTCGCCGAGCAGGCCGGTCTGGCCCAAGACCTAGCGGGGCTCGTCATGGCGACAGCCTTTGCGCAGGCCAAGGCTTGGCGCAACGAAGGCCTTTCGCTGCTCATGGCGGTCAACGTGTCAGTCGATGCCGTCGATCGATTCGACATGCCGGAATTCGTTGCGCGCGAGGTGTCGGCGGCCGGTATTCAGCCGTCCGACGTGGTACTGGAGGTGACAGAAAGCCGCTTGATGAACAACCTGCGCGGTGCGATGGCCGTTTTGACGCGGTTGCGTCTCAAGCGCTTCGGGTTGGCGATCGACGATTTCGGTACCGACAGCTCTTCGCTGGTCCAACTGCGCGATGTGCCGTTCAACGAGTTGAAACTGGCCCGAGGCTTTATCCATGGGGCACCGAAGGACAGCAGGTTGCGCGCGATGCTGGAGGGTATGCTGACCATGGCACGGGGTCTGGGCATCGAGTCGGTTGCAAAAGGCGTCGAAGACCTTGATGAATGGGAAATGGTACGTGCGATGGGCTGCACCATGGCCCAGGGCTATTTCATCGCACGGCCCATGATCGCTCGTGACTTGGTGCGTTGGTTGCCGCGCTGGAAGATGCGTCGTCCTGGACTCGTCGGGCGATGAGCATATGGGACATCGGCGTTGTCTTGGGGCGGTGGGAGCCGCATTTTGCAATGAAGCCTGCAGCGTCACCATGCCAGGCTTGTTCTACAAACCCCGGTTGCCGCGACATGTGTTGCGTATGTCGCCTCGATGCTTCGTCTTGTCTTGGAATCGAGCCTTTTTGGCATTCCTGGGCGGCACGATTGCAATGCGGCCGGCTGTCACGTGGCAAGATCACCGCAATGCCATCGACCACAAGCTCTTCAATTTGTTCGCAGATGCCGGACGGGCTCCCATGATCCCGAAACGTGTCGAATGCTTCTTTGTTGCGGACTGCTGCGCCTCGTGCACGCGCTGGTGTCTCCCAGGCACCGGCAGGCGTACACCTTGGCGGCTGCGTTGTGAGCAGGGCGCCAATGAGTGCCCGCGCGCAAGGGCTGTGAATTTGATGCCTTGCGTGGCGCTTCGGAGGAGGCTGTCTTGGATCGGAGGCTGATGCCGCAGATCTGCGGCGCGATCGCCATTGCGGTCGGCGTGCTCGTTCTTGCCGGATGGCTGTTCGATATCGCATTGCTCAAGACCCTGCTTCCCGGTTTCGTCACCATGAAGGCGAACACCGCAATGGCATTTATGCTGTCGGGGACATCGCTGCTGCTGCTGGCGCCGAAACTGGCGTCGCCTGATCGCAAGCGCGCCGGCCGGTTGCTCGCGCTGCTGGTGGCCCTGATTGGTGTGCTCACGCTGGGCGAGGAATTTCTCGGATGGCAGCCGGGCATCGACGAATTGCTGTTCCGCGACTCCGATGCGGTCCGGGTGTTCACGTCGGCGCCGGGACGCATGGCGGTGACATCGGCCGTGGCGTTCCTGTTGCTGGGGCTGGCACTCTTGACGATCGATCTGCAGCCATGGCGCCGGATCAGCGTGCCGGAGATCTTGGTGTTGCTGACGGTGGTGCCGAGCCTGGTCAGTCTTGCCCGCTACGCCGCCGACTTGACCCTGGTCATTCCGACCGCAGACACCACACGCATGGCCGTGCATACGGTGATGACGTTTCTCGTGTTGTGTATCGGAGTGCTTGCTGCACGTTCTCACGGCGGAATTCTGAGTGCGATCCGCGCCCAGCTGACCGGTCTGACAGAAACCTGGGTGTACGTGACGCTCGCGTTCGGGCTGGTCACGCTGCTGTTCGTCGGTGCCGCCGCGTATTACAGCGCCCGGGACTCGGTGGCGCGCTCCGCCATGGTGGACCACACCCACGCTGTGCGCAGGCAACTCTTGCTGGTGCTGTCGACGCACCAGGATGTGCAGCTCGGAAGTCGGGGCTATGTGATCACGGGCAACCCGGAGTTTCTCGGCCCCTTTCAGGAGGGTCGGCGCAACGCCGAAAGTGTGTTCAACGAGCTTGGGGTGCTGGTTCAGTTCGATCCTGCACAGCGTACCCGACTGGTTGCTTTCGATCATCTTCGCCGCAGACATCTGGATTGGGCCGATAGAGTCGTCGAGACCCGGGGCCGCGATGGCGCCAGCGCGGCCATGCAATTGATCGCCAGTGGGCAAGGCAAACAGCTCTTCGATGAATTGCGTGAGGCGCTGGCGCAAATGGACATTCAGGAGGTTGCCCTCCTGCAAAGGCGTGCCGATGGGGAATGTGACAGCAACGATCGGCTGAACGTCACCCTTGCCGTAAGCACGCTTTTTGGTGCGTTCTTCGTGTTGTTCGCCGGAGTCGTCATCCATCGCGAACTCGGTCGCCGCCAACGCGCCGAGCGGACGATCCGCGCGCAGAACGAGCAGCTCGAATTGCGCGTGCTGGAAAGGACGGCGAAATTGCGCGAGAGTGAAGCGCGGCTGGAGGCGACCGTCGAGAACCTCAACGAAGGGGTGATCGTCTGGGATCGCGCAGGGCGGCAGTTGCACTTCAACCGGGCGGCGATGACCATGCATGGTCTTTCGGCGGAAGCAGACATGCGGCGCATGCCGGCGGAATTCGCTGACGGCTTCGAATTGTCCTCCGTCGATGGCACGATCCTGCCGCTGGAGCAGTGGCCGCTCGCTCGCATCATGCGTGGCGAAACACTGCGCGACGCGGAGATCGTCATCTGCCGGCGCGTGGGTCAATGGCGGCGTACCTTCAGCTACAGTGGTGTGCTGGTCCAGGGTGAGGCCGGGCGGCCGACGATGGCCGTGCTTGCGGTGCGGGACATTACCGACCGAAAACAGGCGGACATCCGCATTCGGGCACAACTCGAACACCTGCGACTGCTCGATCAGATCACGCGCTCGATCGGCGAGCGGCAGGATCTCAAGAGCATCTTCCAGGTGGTTGTCAACAGCCTGGTGGACAAGTTGCCCGTGGAATTCGGCTGCGTGAGCCTTCTCGAAGCGACGACGCAGACGCTGCAAGTCAGTGCGGTATCAGCGAAAAGTGCTGTGTTGGCGCAAGAACTGGCGATGGCCGAGGCATCGTCGTTCGACATTGACCGCAACGGGTTGTCACGGTGTATTCAGGGGCAACTGGTGTACGAGCCCGACATCGCGCAAGTGCATTTCCCGTTCCCCGAGCGGTTGACCGCTGGCGGTCTGCGCTCAGTGGTGATGGCGCCTCTGAGATCCGAGAGCGTGGCATTCGGGGTGCTGGTGGTGGCGCGGCAGGCGGTTGGCGCATTCGACAGCATCGAGTGCGAGTTTCTGCGGCAGTTGAGCGAGCATGTTGCTCTGGCCGCGCACCAGGCGCAGCTGCACGAAGCCTTGCAACGCGCCTACGATGAGCTGCGCCAGACCCAGGAGGCGGCGATGCAGCAGGAGCGGCTGCGTGCGCTGGGGCAGATGGCCAGTGGCGTGGCACATGACATCAACAATGCGCTCTCTCCGGTGTCCCTGTATACCGAGTCGCTGCTGGAAAGCGAGCAAAACCTGAGCGAGCGAGGTCGGGGCTATCTCAAGACGATCCAACGCGCGGTGGACGATGTGGCCAAGACGGTCGCACGCCTGCGCGAGTTCTACCGACAGCGGGAACGTCAGGTGGAGCTGGCGCCAGTGGACGTCAACGAGATCGTGCAGCAGGTGTTCGACCTGACCCGCGCGCGCTGGAGTGACATGGCGCAAAGCACGGGTGTCGCAATCGATGCGCGACTGGAGATCACATCGGATCTGCCCCGAATTCTGGGTGTGGAAAGCGAAATCCGGGAGGCACTGACCAATCTCGTGTTCAACGCCGTCGATGCGATGCCCGATGGAGGTACATTGACGCTTCGAACTAGGCGCTCACGCTCCCGTCTCGATCACACTGTGGCCATCGAGATCGTCGACACGGGTGTGGGCATGGACGAAGCGACACGTCGACGATGCCTGGAGCCGTTTTTCACGACCAAGGGCGAGCGCGGCACGGGGTTGGGCCTGGCGATGGTGTTCGGCATGGTGCAGCGGCACAGCGGTCAGATCGAGGTCGACAGCGTGCCGGGTGCTGGCACTACCATGCGGCTGCGGTTTGCGGCGCCAAAGGGTGGACTGGTCGCATCTGACCGACCGATCCTGATTCCCGTGGAAACACCCTCGCTGCGTCTTTTGCTTGTCGACGATGATCCGGTGCTGCTCAAGGCGCTGCGCGATGCGCTGGAAAATCTGGGACACGAAATCGTCACGGCCAGCGGCGGACAGGCGGGCATCGATACGTTGCGTGCGGCGTTGGGGCGGGGGGAGGCCTTTGCGGCCGTGATCACCGACCTTGGCATGCCGTATGTCGACGGCCGCGCGGTGGCCGCGGCGGCGAAGCAGGCTTCGCCCGCGATGCCGGTGATCATGCTCACCGGATGGGGCCAGCGCATGGTGGCCGAGCATGAAATGCCCGCGCATGTGGACCGGCTGATCGCCAAACCTCCCAAACTGCGCGAAGTGTGCGAAGTGCTGGCACAGTTGTGCGGGCCCAACAATGCGGAGGGAGCCACATGACTTCATCGTCCAAAGGACGCATTCTCATCGTCGACGACGAAGTCGCGAACATGCGCGCGCTAAGCGACACGCTGCGCGACAAGGGCTACGAAACCGACGGCGCCGTCAGTGGCGCCGATGCGCTGGGATTGATGCGGGAGCGATCGTTCGATCTGCTGCTGACCGACCTCATGATGCCGGGCATGGACGGGATCGCGCTGCTTGGCGAGGCGCTGAAGATGGACCCCCATCTGGTCGGCATCCTGATGACCGGTCAGGGCACGGTGGAGACCGCGGTGTCCGCGATGCAGGCTGGCGCACTCGATTACGTGCTCAAGCCGATCCGGCTCAATGTACTTTTACCGGTGATCGCGCGTGCATTGGACGTTCGGCGACTGCGGCTCGAAAACCTGGAATTGCGCGATACGGTGGCGATCCACGAGTTGAACCAGGCTATCGCTCATACGCTCGACGCTAGCGAACTGCTGGGCAGGATCGCTGATGCCGCACTCGGGCAATTCGATGCCGACGAAATGTCCATCATGCTGGCTTCCGATGATGGCGAATGGCTCGAGGTGGTCGCGTCGCGCGGGGTCGGCCGCGACCACCTGCTCGGGGTTCGCGTACCGGTGGGACAGGGTGTCGCGGGCGGTGTCGCGCTGCGGCGCGAGCCCCTTGTGATCGAGGGTGAAGTGAGCGAGGCCAACCTTGCGCCGCGTTTTCCTCGCAGCGACATCCGATCGGCGCTGAGCATGCCGATGATTGCGCGCGGCAGCTTGATCGGTGTGATCAATGTCAACTCGGTGCGTCGCTCGGGTGTCTTTTCGCCCGGACGCGTCAAGATGCTGAGCCTCTTTGCCAACGCGGCGGCCGCCGGCATCGACGCCGCGCAGACCCACGAGCGGCAGCTCGCGAGCGAGTCACGCTACCGCCAACTCGTCGACGGCGTCAAGGATTACGCCATCTTGATGCTCGACGCGCAGGGTCGTGTTGCGACCTGGAACGATGGGGCACGTGCCTTGAAGGGGTACGACGAGGCCGAAATCATCGGACAGCCGATATCGTGCTTCTATGAAAAGGATGCGGTGGCCGCGGGCAAACCCGCTCAGATATTGCAACGGGCGCAGCACACGGGGAGCGCCAAAGACGAAGGCTGGCGCTTGCGCAAGAATGGATCCCGATTCTATGCAGCAGTCGTTGTGACGGTGATACGGGACGCGGCCGGTGTTGTCACGGGTTATTCCAAGATCACGCGCGACGTCACCGAGCGCATGGTTGCGCGGCAGAAGATCGATGAGCAGCGGGAATTCCTGCGTCAGGTGATCGACCTCGTCCCCAACTTCATATATGCGAAGGACCGGGAGGGCCGGTTCACGTTGGCGAACAAGGCCGTGGCCGAGCTCTACGGGACCACGGTCGACCACATGGTGGGCAAGTCGGATAGCGACTTCAATCCGAATCGGGAAGAGGTCGAAGCCTTCCGGCGCGACGATTTGGAGGTGATGGACCACGTCACGGAAAAGTTCGTTTCCGAGGAGATGATCACCGATGCGTCCGGGCGGCGACGTTGGCTGCAGACCATCAAGCGGGCCATGCACGGCAGCCAAGGGCGCAGCAAACAGATCCTGGGCGTCTCAGTCGACATCACGGCACTCAAGGAGAACGAGGGCAGGATACGCGAACAGATGCACCGGGCCGAGGCCTTGCTCGAGGCGACGCCGGACCCGGTTGTCATCGTCGATGGCGATGGACGGATCAGGATCGTCAATGCGCAAACCGAGCAGGTTTTCGGATATTCACGGGACGAACTGCTCGGCCAGCATGTGGAAATGCTGATTCCGCAGGAGTCGCATGGCAGGCATGTGATGCATCGGGACGCATACCAGCGGCAACCGAGCCGGCGCGAGATGGGTGCAGACCGAGAACTGCTCGCGCGGCGCAAGGACGGCAGCACGTTTCACGTGGACATCAGTTTGAGCCCAATGACCACGAAAGGCGGAGATCTAACGATCGGGACGGTGCGGGATGTCAGCGAGCGCAAACGCGCCGAGCGGGAGATTCGCGAGCTCAATTCGTCATTGGAGCGGCGCGTGGCTGAGCGCACACGCCTATACGAGGATGCCAGCCGTGCAAAGGACTCGTTTCTTGCCACCATGAGTCACGAGATCCGCACGCCGCTGGGTGGCCTGCTGGGTATGCTGGAACTGCTGTCGTTGACCTCGCTGAACGACGAGCAGACGGAGACGCTGGAGGCTGCGCGCAATTCTGGAGGCAGCCTGTTGCGCATCCTGAATGATGTGCTGGACTGGTCAAAGATCGAGGACGGCAAGCTCGAGCTTGCCCCGCAACCCACATCACTCGGGAGGCTGATGGCGGATGTCGCCAACACCTATGCGCATGTGGCTAGCGGCAATAGCGTGACCATCGCGTACCACGTCGATGAGCGTTTGAGTCCGGCGTTCATGGTCGACGCGTTGCGCTTGTCGCAGGTGCTCAATAATTTCGTCAGCAATGCGATCAAGTTCAGCCATCGGGGAGGCAGGGTGACACTGACCGCCAACTGGATCGATTCTCACGATGGCGCAGCAGAGGTCCGGTTTTCCGTCGCGGACACCGGCATCGGGATCGATCCGGCCGTTCAAGCGCGGCTGTTCGAAAATTATGGTCAGGCCAGTGCCGACACCGCGCGCATGTATGGCGGTACCGGCCTCGGACTAGCGATCTGCCGACGGCTGGCACACTTGATGGGCGGGCGCATCGACCTGGACAGTGCACCTGGCCGAGGTTCGACGTTCAGCCTGACACTGTCGCTGATGCCGGCCAAGGGCCAGGAGCAGCGGCAGCCGACTGCGGCGAGCGTTGTCTCCGACATGCCAGTGTCGCTGGCGCTGGCGGATCGGGGCGCGGGCATCGACGCGCCGCTGATTCTGGTCGCGGATGACCACGAAATCAATCGAAAACTGCTCGTGCGGCAACTCGGTTTGCTCGGCCTGCGTTCCGAAGCGGTGCAGGACGGCGATAGAGCGTTAGAGCTATGGCGCGGCGGCCGATACGATCTCCTGATCACCGATTGCCATATGCCACGGATGGATGGTTACGAGCTGGCGAACACGATACGCGATATCGAGGCCGCCGAGGGGCGTGTCCGCACGCCGATCTTTGCCTGGACCGCCAACGCGCTTGCCGACGAACGGGACCGGTGCATGTCGGCCGGCATGGACGCATTGCTGGTCAAGCCGGCCGACATTGCCCAATTGCGGCGCCTGTTGGCGAGTTGGCTACCGGTGATCACGGAATCGGCTTCGGCGCGCATCACGACGCCGGCCGCCAATCCCGATGCGCCACGGGCGTTGGATGTGCGCGTGCTGGAAGCGCTGGTGGGCGATGAGCCGGAGGTGATCCAGGAATTCCTGCGTGATTTTCGCGCCAGCGCCATCGCCCTCGGGGCCGACATCCGCGCGGCCTGTCTGGCGGACGATGGGTCGCAAGCCAGTGCGCAGGCACACAGGCTCAAGTCGTCGGCGCGTACCGTCGGGGCGCTTGTACTGGGGGAGCTGTGCGCCGACGTCGAGGCCAGCGGAGCGACAGCCGACGACAACGCCCTAGCGGTGTTATTGCCGCGGTTCGAGCAGGAACTCGCTGCCGTCCTGGGCTGTCTCGACGGCTTGCTGCAGCCGACGACAAAGGAATAGGAACAGGCCGATGAAGAAGATCCTTGTGGTGGACGACGAGCCGCTCAATCTGAAACTGGCCGTCTACATGCTGAGCACCGCGGGATACGAGGTTCTGGGCGCGAGCAGCGGGACGCAGGCGGTCGAAATGGCCTCGGCACAGTTGCCCGATCTGGTCCTGATGGACATACAGATGCCAGGCATGGACGGTATCGCGACACTCCACCAGTTGCGTGGCGATCCGCATACCGCCGCGCTCAAGGTCGCCGCGTTCACCGGATTGACGAAGAGCGGAAGTTCCGAGCGGTTGCATGCGCACGGATTCGACGGCTTTCTGGGCAAGCCCATCCGCCGCAGGGAGTTCCTGCAGGACGTGGCCGAACTCCTGGGGGAATCTCCTGAATGAGCGCGCCTGCGGGGGCTATTCCATCCGTATTGGCTGGCCGTGCCGCCGGAGCTGTGGCGTCGTGTCGGAGTTTCGGCGGCATCGCATGCAGGACATGCTGGTGGTTGTGTCTCGGCCTGCTGATGCTGGTTGTCGCGCCGGCGTTGCAGGCGCAGTCGGTGCCAGGGTCCGCCTCGATGGCTCCCGCCGGGCAGGTCACGTTGCGCGTCGCCAGCGAGCTGGACTTTCCACCGATGGCACTGGTCAATCCCGATGGCAGTGCCGACGGCTTCAGCGTCGAACTGTTCAAGGCCGTCGCCGCGACGATGGGTCTGCAGTACCGCATTTATGTCGGGCCCTGGGCCGAGATTCGCGACGATGTTCTGGAAGGCAAGGCCGACCTGCTGATCAACATGGCGATCAACCCGGCGCGGGCGCTGGGACATGACTTCTCGGTACCCCATACGGTCACCAAGGCCGCCGTCTTCGTGCGCGAGGGCGGTGCGGCGCTCCGCACGCTGGAAGATTTGCGTGGCAAGTCGCTGCTCGTCGTCGACGGCGATCATGTGCACCAGTGGGCCGAGGCGCAGCCCTGGGCGACCAGACTGCACCCTGTGCAAACCGTGGACGTGGCCATGCGATCGCTGGCGCGGGGCGAACACGATGCCGTACTGGTGGCCGGCATCGCCGGGCTGCTGGCCCTGAAATCTGCCGGCCTGGGCAACGTTGCCATGCTGGAGCTGCCATTGCCCGGCGCCGAGCAGAAGTTCGCGTTTGCGGTCCGCAAGGGCCAGACGGAACTGTTGGCGCAGCTCAATGAAGGCCTGGCGCTCGTGCGTGCCGATGGGCGTTACGCTGTCCTGTACGACAAATGGTTCCATGAAGTCGAGCCGCGCGGAATACCGCTGCGTGATGTTCTGTTGTCGACCGTCCCGGTGCTGGTCTTTCTGCTCGGGCTGCTCGGCATAGTGTCATGGCGCCTCTGGCGCGCGACGATCCTGTTGCGTGCGCAGCGCGACGGTCTGGGGGCTGAGGTCGATGTGCGCACCCGCCTTCTGCGCGAGACCGAGGCACGTCACGCGGCAGCGATCAGCTCCGCGATGGACGCGATCGTGATTCATGACCAGCAAGGCCGGATACTGGAAGTCAATCCCGCAGCCGAGCACCTGTTCGGGTTCCGTGAGGCATCGCTTGTCGGTGCGGACATTGGCAAGTTGTGCATCCCGCAGGACGGCCAGGGCTTTCCCGCGGGGCGTCTTGAAACCACGGCATTGCGTGCCGACGGGCATGCCTTGGAGATCGAACTGACGAGGGTGTCCAGCACGGTCGGCGATCAGACGATCACCACGGCGTTTGCGCGTGATATTGGCGCGTTCAAGCAGACACTGCGTAGCCTTCAACAGAGCGAAGAGGCATACCGCGTGCTGTTCGATGGCGCGAAGGATGCGCAGATGACGGTTGAGCCTCCGTCTTGGAATTTCGCCGCCTGCAACCAGGCTGCGTTGCAGATGTTCGGCGTGCATGACAAGACACAGTTCCTCGCACTGAATGTGTCGGACCTGTCCCCCGCGACGCAGCCCAATGGCCGATCGTCTGCCGAGATGGCCGAGGAATTGATCGCAACCGCGATGCGCGAGGGTAGTCATTTCTTCACCTGGACGCACAAGCGGCTTTGCGGCGCGGATTTTCCGGCCGAGGTGCAACTGAGCCGGGTCGCGATCGGTGGCATGCCAAGGATCCATGCCCGCGTGCGAGATGTCACCGTAGAAACCCGGGCCGCGCAAGCACTGTACGACCTGACGAAGCGGTTCGAACTGATAGTCGAGACCATCGACGATGTGTTCTGGATGTCCGGCGTGGCAGCACAGAAGACGTTTTATGTCAGCCCGGCGTATGAGACCATCTGGCAGCGTAGTTGCGCGAGTCTTTACGAAAATCCCGGGTCCTTTCTTGATTCCGTGCATCCGCAGGATCGTGTACGTGCCAGCGAGACAGTGCGCCGGCAGGAGCTCGGACTGCCATTCGAGCATGAATACCGGATCGTCCGGCCCGATGGATCGATACGGGTGATCTGGGACCGCGGTTTTCCCGTGGCGGACGAATCGGGCCGAGTCACACGGTTCGTCGGTGTCGCCAAGGATGTCACGGAGATCCGATCGGTGCGGGCGGCGCTGGAGCTGAGCGAGCAGAAGTTCCGCAATCTGGTTGCGGAGATCCGTGATGGCATCTTTGTCGCTGATAATTGCGGCACGTTGACATTCGCAAACGCTGCGCTCGCGCGCAGTCTGGGTTTTGCCAATGCCGATCAGTTGATCGGGAAGAAGGCCATGGATTTCGTCGCACCGGACGACGCGGCCGACGTAGTGCAATTGATTGACGCACTGCCGGATGGTGCGTTTGACATCGCCGAAGTTGTTGTACGGATTGTTCGCAGTGACGGAGCCCAGCGGATCGTTGAGGTCAGCGCTGTTGGGGAAAAAAAGGACGGCGTGGTCGTATCGCTGCGCGGAGTCGCCCGTGATATCACCCGGCGTCGACGCGCCGAGGAGGCTGCCCAGGCAGCAATGCGCGCCAGAACCGACTTCATGAACAATGTCACGCACGAACTACGAACTACGAACTCCGCTCAACGGCATCTTGGGTTTCGCCGATCTGCTCAGGGACAAAGTCGCAGGTCCACTCAACGCCCAACAACTGGAATTTGTCGATGACATATTGGCCAGCGGCAGCCGATTGCTCGGCTTGGTCGAAGACATGCTGGAGCTGTCAGCACTGGCGCAGGCGAACCGGCGGCTTGCGCGCGAACCGGTGGATGTCGGCATGGAACTTGAACGTCGAATTGGCGCATGGAAGGAGAGAGCCAATGCTCGGGCAATCACGATCACACTCGAGGTGGCGGTCGATTCTGGCAGCGCACAATTGGATCTCGATGGTTTTCGGCGAATAGTGGACGCGCTGCTCGACAATGCGATCAAATTCAATCACGACGGAGGGTCGATTTCGGTGCATGCGCGCCAAGACGGTGCGTGGTTGAGCATAACGGTCGCTGACTCTGGCATCGGAATCGCACCTGACGCGCTGGCAAATATCGCCGGTACGCTTGGGCAACTCGACGGCGGTCTAGCGCGCGGATTCGGTGGCATCGGCGCAGGACTGGCCATCGCTGCGGCATTGGCCAGGTTGCACGGCGGCTCACTAGAATGCGCAAGCGAGGTCGGGATCGGTAGTGTTTTCACGCTTCGCATGCCTGTCATGAACAAACTTAACGATTGACTCCCTATGGCAAGCGTCTGGCGCGCAATACGACAAGCTCCATTCTTGCTGATGTGGCAAAGGCTTTGCTGTAGCTAGTTCTTTGATCATCATATGCAGTCCCTGTTGATCGATGACGACGCGTTTGCGCTCAAGCTGCTTGCAAGGCAGCTGGCGCAATTAGGCCGTTCCGGCGCAGCTCTTTGTCTGACAGCTGCCGAGGCGATAGAGATGCTCGACGCCCATGTCGATACGATCGAGCTGGTGTTTTGCGACCTGCAGATGCCCGACATGGACGGTGTCGAATTTATCCGCCACCTGGGGCGCATCAACTACCGGGGTTGCCTGGTGCTGGTCAGCGGGGAGGGAGAGCGTATTCGGCAGACGGCCGAGAAGTTGGCCCAGGCATACCGGATCGACATCCTGGGCGAACTATCAAAGCCCGTGGACCGCGAGCAACTGGCGATGGTGCTGGGAAAGTTCGGCACTGTGCGCGCTCAGGGACATTTCCAGAAGAGTCATTCCGCGTTCGCCCCGGACGAGCTTCGTCAAGCGATCGACAACGGTGAGTTGGTCAACCACTATCAACCAAAGATCGATTTCGTCACGGGAAAGCTGGTGGGCGTGGAGTCGCTGGTGCGCTGGCAGCATCCTGCGGCTGGCCTTGTTTTTCCCGACCGGTTCATTGGTATCGCCGAGGACCACGCGCTGATCGACGCGTTGACCTTGAACGTTCTGTCGATGGCATTTGAACAGAAGCGCGCCTGGGACCTTCAGGGCCTTGCAGTGCATGTGGCTGTCAATGTGTCCATGGACAACCTTGCCGTGATCGACTTTCCGGAGGTCATCGCGCGCCTAGGGGATGCAGCAGGCATCCGTTTGTCGGATGTCGTGCTGGAAGTGACCGAAAGTCGCCTTATGAGCGATTTGGCGAGTACGTTGGACGTGCTGACACGTTTGCGGCTCAGGCGCGTGGGTTTGGCGATCGATGACTTTGGTACCGGCAACTCGTCTCTTGTCCAATTGCGTGATTTTCCGTTCGATGAACTGAAGATGGACCGCAGCTTTGTGCATGGCTCGACAACAGACACGTCATTGCGGGCGATCGTGGACGGTACGTTGACAATGGCGCGCGGACTGGGAATCAAATCCGTGGCAGAAGGTGTCGAGCACCTCGCCGACTTTCAACTAATGCGTTCCATGGGCTGCTCCATGGGTCAGGGATACCTGTTCGGCCGGCCGATGCCTGGCAATGATTTGCCGGGTTGGAACCAGGACTGGAATCGGCGTTGGCAGTCGGGGGAGTTCGGTATCGACCCCTAGGCGGCCGATCTACCGGCAAGCCGCGGTTGTCAACGGAGCCAATTCGGCACCGCGGCTGCGGCCTGCGCGGTATGACAATGGAGATTCACATTCTGGTTCGGCGTCTTGAGGCCGCGCATCATCAGTGGTGCGCGTCTTGTGCCCGCATCGCTGCGTTTGTTGGAAACCCAATCGCGATTTGCATCCGTTCGAAAGGCTCAGCTGATCCTCACCGTTCAAGTTCCGGTCGGCAAGTGCTGCTCGAGCGATGAAACTATCCAGGGGGCAGTTGCATCAAGGTGCAGCCGCCGTCGACCAGCGCCAAGTATCGCGGCCTGCCGCTTTGGCGGCATAGAGAGCATGGTCAGCGTGACTCACAGCGTCGGCCATGGACTCGTCGGATCCGGCCTCTGTCAGCCCTGCGCTCGCGCGCAGACTCAGTGTGTGGCCGTCAGGCAAGTGCAGCGGGTTGTCGCGCAAGCCTCGCAGCAGGCGCTCCGCCGCCTGCTGTGCCGCTCCGCGATCCGCCACCTGCATCAGCGCGAGGAATTCTTCCCCACCAAAACGGAACAGTAGCTCGTCAGCCCGGCAATGACTGCGCAGCAGGCTCGCGACATGCTGCAGCGCCAAGTCGCCGGATGCATGCCCGTGCATGTCGTTGACGCGCTTGAAGTGATCGACATCCAGCATCTTCAAGACCAACCTTTCCCCTCGGCGCATCACCTGCGCGCGGCAGCGCTTGAATTCTTCCTCAAGTCCGTAACGTAGCGGCAACCCGGTCAGCGAATCGATTCGCGCACTGAGTGCCAGGTATCGGGTCTTGAAAAGCGCGAGATCGGCAATCACGCCAGCCTGTGTCCGCTCAAAAATGTCCAGTGTCGCGCTGTCGCCAGCCGCGCCTTCGTATATGCGGAAAAAGATAGTGCGCACCGCGTCGTGCATCTGCCGATGCTGCTCGTCCAGGCGCTGAGCGGCCACCGCATCGATCGCATCGAAGCGCTCCCGGGCATTTCGGAACCAGACGCCGAATAGGCAACGGCAGTGCGCGTCGTGGGCCAGAACGTCCTCGCCAGGCGTGGTATGCAACAACGCACAGCGCAAGACCCGACGCGACCATGCCATATGGGCCTGCGCTGCTTCGTCGAGTTGCATGACGAAATCCTGAACCTCGTCGCTGAACGTGTTGTTTGACATTGTGAGTCAATCCTAACGAACTTTCGGATTCTTCGGGGCACTCTCGGTGTCTTTGGCGATTCGTCCGTTCTTGTCGTGCGGTTGAATGGGACCTTTATCCTATATCTGCGTCGCCGAATGCACTGGGGCGGCACCGGGAATCGTTCCATGGCCCGCGCCATGACCTCTTGCCCGATCGACGTCCAGCGAGAAGTCGACCAGGGGTGGTTCCACATCCACGTCACTATCCCGATGCAACCTTATGCAACGGATTGAATGCTTGAATCGTTCGCGGATACGAGTCCGCATACTGCCATCTCAGACTGCTTTTTCTGAAGTTGGAGTTGCCGCTCGGTGACAACTGGGTATTGGACAGCGTACCGAACGCAACTGCCACCATACTCGCCAAAGCGGGTCGTTCGACTGCTGCATGACGCTCATGTTCGACTACACGGCAGTCAATGGTCCTGCTTGACGCGAACATGCTCGGGATGGACGGTATGGCCGTCCGGAGCCTGTTGCGACTCGAACTCGGGATAGAGCACCACGTCACAGGCGCAGTCGACGTCGCTCGCATCCGTACCGATCTACAGGTGCAAAAGGCCAGGAATCGTTCCGATCAGGCCTTCGAGGCGGTCTTTCAGGAACTGCAGACCCTCGCGCTTCCTCTCGCCCAGGTGCCAGATGACACCGGAACCACGCCATGCGCAGCGCATCGACCACCAACGCCTGGCGCATATGCGGCTTCACCGACCAGCCCACGACCTGGCGGTTGAACAGATCCCGGATCCCGCCAGGTACAGTGCTGATCGACTCGTCTGATCCCAGGGCACAGCGTCTGTCTGATCCCGCCTACTGTCTTGCCCCACCCAAAGTTCGTCTCACTGCGCTTTCGGTATCGTCTGACTGACGGCGTGTCCGGGGTAGCGCGTGGTGCGCCTGTCAATTGCACCGCCGCCAATGCGCGTGTCATAGGTCTTGTCCGCTGCAATGGTCTTTTGGTGGCCTCAATTGAACCGGCCACCATCCTGGAAATGGACCCCTTGTGCTGGTTCAAATCCAGCCGACAGCAACAACAATGACAAGAGTCAAGGCATGGCCTTGAACGTGCCGATCATTTCTCCATCGTCAAGATCGGATTTCGACCGCATGTTTCAGGTGGAGGACGCCTGGGCAGTCGAGCGTTGGCCGCACAAACGAGTACCCTGACCGTTCGTTCATCCAACTTCCAGTCTGAGCGGGTGTTGTCCCCGTCGTACTGTGCGCGGACGCCCCCGATGTCGCAGAAGAAAGCTGCCTATACATCACCCTTTGCACTGCCTTCGAGGTCTTGTCTGCTCTACCGGTCTGGTGTGGCATCCCAGTTCGCACGGGTGGTCCAGACCTGACCACGACGACGGTTGACCCGGTCAACCCGGAACTGGTGTCCATCGTGAAAGCAGACCATGACCCAATCGCCTTCAATTGCCCGGCACATCACTACCTCATCAGCAGACGATCTGGTGACGTCTGTCCCCGTCACCGGATTCCTGCGGCAGTGGCAGGTCCTCGCGTACATACCGATCTCCAAATCCACGTTGTGGCGGCGAATTCAAGCGAAGACGTTTCCGCAGCCGATCAAACTGTCGGCGCGGGTGACGGTATGGCGCGCCGAGCAGATCCGGGATTGGATCCTTGCCCAATCGTCGGGGGACCTCGCGTCGGCATCGCCAATTGCTGCACCGCCTGCCGGGTCACGCCGCACCAAAGCGACGACATCGTGATGGCGCCGTGCGCGCGATGGTCGCGGTCATCGTCCGCTGCGAGTGGATCGCATGCTGACCGGTCGAATCAGAGCGGTTGACCGCGAGAACTTGCGATGTAGCCTGGTTCGCCAGGAGGACCTGACGATGAACCGCAAGATTCCAATTGCAGCGGCGGTGATTGGTGGCGTGGCTGGCGCCATCGTGGCTGGTGATCAGACCGCGGCCGTGCAATCAGTATGGTTCGGCATGGGCTGTGTTGCTGGCGCGGCGATTGGCGGCGCCATTGGCCATGTGTATGGCCGGGTGATCGGTCAGGAGGAAGCCGAACGCAGTCGCAACGCAATGCAGCCATTCGATCACGAGGATCCATCCGACGGATTGGCCAGATCGCAACGCCAGCTGAACGACAACTACTGGATCGAGCATGGTCGGCTGACTGGCAATCCCGGCTTGCCCAGTGCAGACGATCCGGATGGCCAGGTGTGAGCCTGGCTGCGGCTACTTGCGCCCGATCAGGTCCTTGATCGCATCCTTGGCCGCATCCAGCGTCGCGTTCGCATCCTTGGCGACCTGCCTGGATGTCTGGCCCAACTGCGAAGTCTTCGAGCGCAATGTTCCTTCTGCGGTTCGCTCGGCGTTGCTGTCGACGGTGGAAGTCGCGTCCACATTCGCGCGGAGTTGCAGCAGGCGTTGTTTCTCGCTGTGCACCTGAGCGCGCGTGTTCACACCTCCAGCGGCTGGCGCGGGCAGTGGCGACGGGCGATCCGACTGCCGGGCGGCGACGGCGGCATCATTGTGTTGCCGCGTGTCGTCGATGTCCGATCCGGGTTGTCCGGCCCGGATCGACCCCCGGTGCGTTTCGCGGAACTCGTCGAGCGAGGGCTGGACGGGCGTTCCGTCGGAGAACATCCGGTTCGGCGGCAGGCCCTGGCGTGCCAGTTCGGACGCCATCAGCGTATGCGCCGCCGCACTCGTGCCGCCGTACCGCTCGGAGTAACGCATGAACATGTCCAGGTTGTGGGGGTCCTGGGCCAGGTCGATGGAGATGGCGTCGCCCCGCTCGTGGGCGGCGCTCAGGCGCTCGGCGAATGCCTTTCGCTGGGCATAGGCCGCCTCGGTGCGCTGCGCGTGGCTGGTATCGGTGGCCAGCCTGGAGGCCATCTCCTGCGCTTCGCGACCGTCGGATCCGATAGCGCGCAGGTAGCTGCTGTCGCGCGAGACGCGGTCGCCGAACTGCTTGAAGGCGGCGAGCTGTTCGGAGTTCATCGCGCCCAGCACCTTCTGTTCGTCGCTGAGGATGCCGGACTGGTAGGTCTTGCCGGCGCTGCCTTGCACCTTCGCGCTGGCAAGTATGCCTCCGAGACCCAACGATCCGTTGGCGCTGAAGGCGATATGGGCCACCTGCGACTGCGACACACCGGTGCGCTGCGACACGCTGCGCGCGATCTGGTCCAGTTGCTGGAAACCTTCGCCCAGCTGCTCGAAGCTGCTGCTGCTCGTGCCACTGGTGGATCGAAGCGACTGCAGCCTGCTCTGGCCACGCGTGAAGGCCTCCACCAGGCTGGCCGAGCGCTGCTGGGCCGCCGCGACGGCCTCGGTGCGCGCCGCGTCGGCCTGCTGGCTGGCCTCCGTCACCTCCTGCTGCGACACGCGCATGGACACGACGCGCGAGGCGAATCCCTGGTTGCGCAACATGCTGACGGCGGTGCGGCCGGTGAGCGCATTGCTGGTCGTGGTGTTGCCGGTGATGTCACTCTGCCAGCTGCCCATGAAGGCGGACGTGCGATTGGGGGCCAGCTGCGCCTGGTCCATGCTGACATTGCCGAGGCTCAGGTTGCCGGTGGCCGCGCCTGCGGTGGCAGCATTGAGACCCCCCTGCAGGCTTGATATCCCGCCGACCATCGCGGTGCCCAGCGTCTCCAGGCGTTTGGTGGCGGCCCAGGCGATGAAGGGAATACTCATGGCCAGGTAGCCGACAACAGCTTCCGCCGAGATCGCGCGGGAGTAGATGCTCGATGCAGTCTGCAGCGTCAGCGCCCTGGCGCCGCCGCCGAGATCGGCAGCAGCTGCCAGGTCGTAGGCGGCATAGATGGAAGCCATGTAGTTCAGGATCGCGAACAGCGGCGGCCAGAGCTGGATCCAGATCAGCAGCAGCGCATACCCCTTGAGCGCGAGCATGGTGTCGCGTCCGCTGCTGAGCAGGAGCAGCAGAACGAACAACGGGAACAAGGCGTAGGTGATCGCCTCCACGACATTGCGAAACACCGGCAGCGCCTGTTCGGCCACCTTCCCGTAGTTCAGCCAGGATGCGTTCTGCTGTGCGATCGCCTGTGCGCGCCCGACCGCCAGCACCATGGCCGCGGGGTCATTGGCCTTCTGGCCGGCGAGCTTGGCGGCGTCGTCCATCGCGTTGAGCACCGCGTTCTGGCGGATGATGCCCGCGGCGCTGGCCGCGGTGTCGGCCAGGTTGTTTTTCAGATAGGCCTGCTGGATCTGCGCGGCGATCACGGCTGCCGCGGCCGTGCCCGGCAAGGTGGGATTGACCTGGAACGCCAGGCGGCCCTCGATGCGCTCGATCTGGGCGGGGATGCGACCGTCCAGGGCGCGGTAGACATTGGGACAGGTGTCTACCGAGACGGAGCCCGACTTGCTCACGGTCGTGAACCTGGCCGGATTGGGCGTGGCCATCAGCGACCAGACATCGTCGGCGCGGCTGAACGCAGTGGGATCGAGTGTTCCGTCGATCAGGTCGTAGCTGGTGCAGTTGTGGATGAAATTGACCAGGTCGGTGCGAAACGCCGGGTCCTGGAAAACCACCGAACCCGTCTCGCGCACCATGCGGTTGCCAAACAGCAGGCCGTTCTTCTGGTAGGTGAGCTCCGAGGGCAGGCCGCCGGCGCCGGGGATGACCTGGAAGGCGGTCTCGAACAGGCCGGTCAGTGTGCTTCCCACCGTGCTGGTGATGCTGCCCAGTGCCGCGATGCCCAGCGGCACGTTGTCGACGATCTTGACCGGCGCGCCGCCGGTCCGATCGACAATGCCTACGGTGACCTTGGGCACCACCAGCACGGAGAAGACCAGCACCACGGTGGCCAGCCACTTCCAGCCCTGGAGTTTTTCCGGGGCGAAGGCATAGGCGAACAAGGCGGCCAGAAAGCCGCAGGCGGCGACCGCGGCCAGGACCGAACGGTAGTCGCTTGAGGCGTGGATGGCGGCTGCGGCGTTGAAGATGCCCTGCAGGCTGTCCGCATTCTGGTAGGCATGGATCTCCCACATGGCGGCTTGGCGGCTTTGTGCGGCGGCAGGTCAACGGGAGACGCCCGCCGCCTGCTGGCCCAGCATGTCCATCACATGCTGGGGCAGGCTGCTGCGCAGCTGGCGCTCGAGCTGCTCCAGGTGGCTGGAGACGGCGCGGAAGGATCCGACCTTCTGGTACAGCAGGCTTTTTTCCTGGGCCAGCTGGGCCAGCATGGCCTGGGCGCGCTGGCGCACCTGCTGGGCCTGCTCGCGCTGGTGCTGCTGCAGCGTGTAGTCCTTGGCCAGTGCGGCCAGGCCCAGGCGCAGGTTGCGCTCCAGGAACACATAGGCATAGTCGGCTGCGATCACGTCGCGGTACTGCGCGATCAGGTTGTCTGCCAGGCCCGAGCCGGGGATGGTCGAGCCGATCGAGAGCATGCGGTAGACCGGCTCGGAGGTCTGGTTGACGAATCCGACTTCGGCCGAGTTGTTCGGGATTGCGCTGCGGCTGGCGATCTTGTCGGCAATGGAGCGCATCAAGCTCTCCACGCGCGCGGTGAAAGGGATGTGGTTGTAGTCGTTGTTCAGCGTCACCACGTCGCACTGTGCATGGTTGTTGCATTGCAGCAGGTGCTGGATCACGCCGTTGTCCTTGCCCGCTTCCTGGCCGTACAGCAACTGGCTGATCGAGGTGAGCGTGGGGGCGATGGGCTCCGGGTCGCGGCCGGCTTCCTCGGGATAGAAGATCACGGTGCCGACCATGCTCATGATCAGTTCGCGTTCCTTGTCGTCCAGGTAGGCGCCGGCGGACTGCAGCGCGCGCCAGGTCAGGTTGCCGACAAACGGCGCCTTGTTGCGCACGCCGGCGTCGTCGGACTTGCGCGCCGTGGCCAGGATGCCTGGGCGGTCGGACGCGCAGCGCCTGCGCGCGGCATCCCGGTCGCTTTCCAGGCCCAGCTCGATCGCAAGGTCGGCGCAGGTCTCGTGCGCGCTGTAGCCTGCCGCGTCGGCCGCCGTGCTGACGATGGCCTTGGCGGTCTCGCAGGAGTTGATGCGTGCGTTGTTGATCCAGGTCTCCAGGCCCTTGGCCCACTTGGTCAATCCGCCGAGCAGGGGAGAAACGGCTTCGAGTGCAAGCTGGAAGGCAATGCCCGGCAGCGCGGCCGTGATGTTGCGCAGCATGTTCTTGAACTCGGTGGCGGAGATGTGGCTGAAGCTGCCGCCAAAGACGTCGATACCCCCGCAGCCGGCCTTGGCGTTCGGGAACTCGATCGCGGCGAGCTGGTAGACCTTGTTCGGTGCGCGCACCATCAGGCTGCCGCCGCTGTAGGTGTTGAAGGCTTGTCCGCGAAATGCGCCCGGCGCCGTGTAGTTCCCGATCGCACCGAGGTTGTTGAACATCGCATTGACCTCGGCGTTGAGATCGCCCGCGCGCGCTGGCGGCGTTTCCATGACCATGTTGGCGTAGACCATCAGGACGACGAGGATGCGCGATCGCGTGGGTTTCATGGTGGACTCCTGGAGAACCGAGAAATCGGGATGGGGCTGCAGGTCATGGCTCAGGGACCTGCCTTCGGCGCTGTGCCTGCAGCGGCCACCTGCGTGATGCGCTCGAGCAATTGCGACTCGGACAGGATGCCGAAACCGATAGCCGTGATCCGGCCGGTGAAGGGCTGCGCCAGGAACACGGCCGGTACTTGCGTGACCTGCAGGGTTGTTGCGATTCCGTTGTCGTTGCGCGCGTCGGCAAATCCCGGCAATGGTCCACCGTCCAGGCTGACGGCCACCACGCGGATGCGGTGGCGGTCGCGAAACGCCTGCAGCACCGGTGCGAACGCATGGCAATACGGGCAGTCCGAGCGGTAGAAGAAGAGCAGCACATGGTCCTGCCCCAGATCGGATACCGAACGCGAGCGGGTGTCGTACTGCTGGCGCTCGAAGACCTCCAAGGCCTTGGCGCCCACCGGCCGGCCTTGCAGCGTGGGGTCGAGCTGCGGCGTGGACCAGGCCACGCGCTGCGCCATGTCGGCAAACTCGGATGCACGTGCGACGACGCGGGACTCGATCTCCATGTAGCCACGCACGTTTGCCTCGGTGGGCCGCATGATGGCGATGGTGCGCGCCTGCTCCAAGGCTTTTTGCAATTGCTCGAAGGCTGCGATCTCGGGTGGTTGGGGCACCGGCACCAGATCCTTCGCTGCGACGGGAGGCGGCACTGCTGGTCGAGAGGGCGGCGCCTCGGTGCTGGTGCCGGACGGGCTCCTGGGTGCCTGGCGAATCGGCGGCGGCTCCTGGACGGGATCCTCATAGAAATGCCAGCCGCGCCAGGTATCCGACCAGTACCGCGCCGGCCGGTCCTGGGCATTGGCGATTGTGCTACCCATCCAGATGAACAGCGCTGGCAGCAGCCAGCGACGAATACCGGTCGTAGTCCGGGCACGCATGGCGGTGTTCACTGTCGGGAGGCCGGAGGCTCGCCGGTCAGGCAGTAGTCGATGCCGAATTCGATCGACTGGTGGCGCGCCGCCTCGGCACCGGACATTTGCACGCCGTCTTGCCGGAACAACACGTGGAGCCGGGCGCAACCGGCTTGTACATAGCGTCGTTCGGTGCGCACGTCGATGTGGATCGGCGAGGGCGACTGGAAGCGACGGCCGATGGCCTGGGCGAGTTCACCGACCAGGATTCCGTTGGCGGTGCCGTCGCTCGATTGCAGCGCCTGGCGCAGCAATGGCGATACCTCGGTCACGGGCAGGCGCGTGATGTCCGCGGCCAGCGACCAAGACTGGAACACACCGAGCATCAGGAACAGGGCCCACATGCGGTTGGATCGATGGAAGAACTTCATGGGCATCGGCCTTTGCCGTAGTAGCAGTCGGCAGTTCGTTGTGTCGCGCGGTCCACGGTGGACTGGTGGTTTGGCAACGTCGGCACGATGGAAGCGTAGAACTCGCTGAGGTCCATGCTGGAGAAATCCAGCGCCTGCAGCTGGGCCAGCGTGAAACCGGAGCAGTCCGGTCCCCGGGGGTCACCCCAGCCGCGGCCCAGCTGCGCGCGCCCCTGTTCGTTGACGATGCGGGCGAGCACGCTGTTGAAGCAGCATTTGCCGGTGGTGCGCTCGATGCAGGAGATGCATTTCCCGAGCAGCCGGATGCACGACGAGCAATAACTGCCCAGGCTGTGGCACAGGTTCGCGCCTTCCTTCATCGCAAGCCGGGCTTCCGGCTGGCTGCACGAGGTCAGCGACATCGCAGCGAACATCAGCACCGATATCGCCAGCGACCAGGGGTCGAAGGCAACCACCAGGCTGTCGGTGGAAAGCAGCACCGACGAGCCGGCTGGCAGGGCAGTGCCGTTGACCGCTACCGTCACGCCGTAGCTGGTGAAGGATCCGCTGAAGCCGCCGCCGGCGAGCAGCGCGGACAGGCCCTGGGTGACGAATGCGCGGTTATCCGCATTCATCAGGATGTCGAAGACCAGGCGCGAGCCCGCACCGAAGATGCCGCGGTTGTTCATGCCGGCGCCAGACGCATCACTGTCGCAGCAGTTCTTGAACAGCCGGTCCCGGCAGCTGTTGGCCTCGCCTTTGAAGACCTGCATCGTGTCGGTGTCCAGGTAGACCGCGGCCTCGCGGGCGGCTTCCAGCAGCGCCATTGAGCGCGCAAAGTCCCCGTCCTGGGTTGACTTCGTGTCGAAGCAGTTGCCCGCGATGCAGAACACATTGGCTGGGCAGTTACTCACCGACACGGTCGAGGCGGGCGAGGCGGGAGAAAGGGGACAGGAATACCGGTTCTGGGTGATGGCACAGCTGCCATCGGCCGCATCGGCCTGCAGGCAGGTGGAATCGACCCTGGTGCATCCGGCTGATGCCAGTGGCGCGCAGGAGTCGGCATTGGCCAGCTGCGGGCAGGACATCGGCGTCTCGTAGCGCCAGCACGAACGCGTGACCTGCTCGCCATCGACAGTCCGGGTCGCCGGGCCGTCGACGCAGCGTGGTGTGCCGGTCACCTGGCAACGTGTTCCAGCGGTGGGGCTCGGGCACTGTTCTTCCCACTGGTCCGTGGTGCTGACGGTTGTGCGTGGTCGCTCGTAGCGCAGCCGCATCTGCGGTATGGCGCCGAATGCCGGGTTGACCTGCCAGCCGATGACGGTGCGTTGGCTGTGTGGCGTCCAGAACGTATGCCAGGTGTTCGCCTGCACGTCCTTGCCATAGTAGGGCGTCCAGCTTGGGGTCGGGGACCAGCAGGTCCGGCTGTCCAACGTGGTCGTGACATAGCCGTGTTCCCGGTCTCCGGTCAGGTTGGCGATGTAGTCGCCCTGCTGGGTGCCTGTGGGACAGGTGGACAGCAGGTCCAGGAATGGCAGGACGGTGGTGCAACTCAGGTCACCCGCGTCGCCCAGGCTGCCGGTGCAGGACTGGCGCTGCTCGGCCGCCAGCAATGCGGTGACTTCGCAGCTGTCGCCTTCGCACCGTGTGTCGGTGACCCACACACCACGGCGCTCGTAGTCGGGAATCGTCGCGATCAGCTGCGGGAAGATGCGGGTCTGTGTCATGTCCACGTCGACATAGGCCAGTACCGCGCCGGCGTCGGTGACCCGCAAGCGCTGCTGCGTGGCCGGGCGGTCCGGCACACATTGCGCATCCAGCCCGGTGGAGCCAGAAGCTGCGTGGGCGAACCACTCGCCGGGCGTGCAGCTGCTCTGGCGCGTGACGGCCACAATCAGGTTGCGCGCGCAGGAAAAACTCGCAGCACCCGCGAAGACGCGGCAGCTGCGAATCTCGCTTGTCGCAGCCGGTGTCGTGTCCACCTGGCAACCGCTGTAGTAGCTGGCGATGTTCTCCAGCGTGGCAGCTGGATTCGCTGCGATCCTGCTGGCACCCAGCACGGCCGGATCGTGGGCGGACACCGCTTCGCGGGGCGTGTTGGCGGACGCGCGCGCGCCCAGCAGTGCCTGGCAGGTCGGGTCCTGGGGCGTCAACCGGCACGCGGTCAAAGTCGCATCGGTCAGCGCGGGCAGGTTGCGCCCACCGAAATGCTGTGCCTGCGGTGGTGTCGTCGTGTAGTGCGGCACCACCTCGCTGGCCTGCGTAGCGGAAATGGCGGGCCGGGTGGACGAGATGGCGGCCTGGCCGGCCGCGCTTCCTTCCTGGTGCGGCTGCGCCAGCGCCGTTGTCTGGGTCGCGAGAAGACTTGCCAGCATGAACCACACGGTGGCGCGTCGCATGAAAAGCAGCTGCTGCATGGCGGCTCCAGCCGATCTATCGATCCATCGTCCAGGATCAGCGCGCGCGCAGGCGGCGCAGGAATGGCGCCGCGTCGCGGGACTGTTCGGGGGCGTGCTGCTGCATGGCGCGCAGTGCGTAGTCGATGCTGACATCGCCGGTGACCTTGACAAAGGCCTCCGGCGGCGCGCAGAGACCGCTGGCGCAGGAGGCGGGCCGGGTCCCATCGCGCACCAGCACGAAGCTGGGCACCTGTTCGATCGCGAAACGATCGAAGGCCTGCGGGTCGATCTGCAAGGCCACGTAGGCCTGTCCGACCAGGGCCTGGACCTGGGTGATCGTGGTGCGGATCGAGTTGTCGGCAAGGCCGCGGAGGATGAGGGTTGCCTGCGCGCGCGCGGCCTGGTCGACCAGCTTGCGCAGTGTGGGCCGGGGCATCGACAGGCTGACAAAGACCATCAGCGCGGGTGCGCTGGCCGGACCAAACAGCGGACCCGGTGCCTGGGCACTTGAGGCAAATCCTTTGCCCAGCGCCTCCAGGTCGATGGCGGGGGCAACAGATCCTTGCACAGGTCGGGGGAGCGCGTCGATGTTGATCGGCCCGCGGCGCGCGATGCCCTCGAGCGCCGCGTCGCCCGGCATGGTGTTGCGTAGGCGGGCCTGCTCGATGTCCTGCTCGGTGATCACCGGCTGTTCGCGGCGCACCCGCTCGAGGTCGGCGTCGCTGATGCCCACCGTGCCCTGGGCGCGCAGACCATGCAATGGCAGCAGCAGAAACAGCAGCATCATCAGCGGCAGCAGGCGAAGGGTCCTGCGCAACGAGCGTTGGCGTTTCGGCAGGAAATGCGGTTGTGCAATCGGCGCTGGCGAATACTGCGGCGCTGTGCGGATGAAATCAGTAGCCGGCACAGCAGTTCCTTTTTCTGAAAAGCATGAACGCGAAATCCTCGCCACGCACTGGAAATTCCTTGCCGGCGCCCCAGACCACGGTGCTGCGGCCGAACGGCTGGCAGCAGCGTCCGGCGTCCTTGTCGGTGGCGGCGATCGGGTAGGTGAGCTGGGTCTTGTAGGCGGTCTTGTCCATGACCGGCTCGAAGTACGGGCCGCACAGGCCTGCGCGCCCATGCCAGCCCCAGGCCAGCAGTTCGCGGTGCATCTTGGCCGTCAAGCGCTGGGCCATCAGCGCCGCGGTACGCACGCCCCCCATGTGGTAGGGCACGTGGCCGTCCAGCGGATAGATGCCGCCCTGGCAACCCGCGCACCAGAACAGCTTGGCGATACCAAATCCCGTGGTCGCGGCCACGCAGTCGGCCGCGCAGGCGGCCACCGCCACCGGATTGGCGAACAACACCGCATCGGGGTTGAGGATCAGCGTGAGTTCGTCATCGTTCCACAGCGGATCGACCTCGGTGAGGTAGGCCAGATCGAAGGCGCCACGCTCCAGGCACGGAAAATCGGTGATGACCTCCAGCCAGTACAGCAGCGGGTTGGTGTAGTAATGCGCCTGGTAGAAGCTGCCGCCGTCGCCATCACCTTCTGCGCGTGTGAAACGGGCGGCCTCGGGTGCGGCAATGCCGGGATCGAGGTCGATGCCGCCCAGCGAGGCCAGGCAGAACGGTTTCCTGACGGCCTCGACATGCCGCGCTGGCTCCCAGAATCCGACCGACAGGCCGATGGCCGGACTCAATCCGCAGTTGCACACCGGGCTGGCCGGGTTGGCGATGTCTTCCTGGCCACCAAAATTGGCGATACGCGCGCCGCCGATGCTGATGGGCAGGATGCACGACCAGCAGATGTCGGTGATCGGATTCGGAAAACGACCCGTGCAGGTCGAGATGCCCGCGCTGGTGGCCGGATTCGCGCCCAAGGCCGCGAGGAGCAGCGCCATGGTGCGAACAAGCGCGGACACTGATTGCGCCAGCCGCGCGCGCAGATGCACCAGTCGGGCCATGGCCAACATCAAGTTCAAGGTCATGGTCAATGACGAGGCAAGAAGGATGGTCATGGCCGGGCCTGCAGTTCGTCGATACGAAGGCGCAGTCCCTCCTGGGATACCAGGGCGGGGACCTGGGCAATGCCCAGGCGACGCGTGAGAACGCCGTGCTGGTCGTAGTAGACCGGGATGCGCCAGGACTTCATCAGGTCCAGGTACGAGCCGCCGGTCAGGATGGGCTTGATGCGACCACCGGGGTTGCGCACCATCAGCGCGCTGGCGCTGGCGACCTGCATCTTGTCGCGGGCGTCGAAGAACAGCAGCTGGCGCGACAGTGTCACGACCTCGAGCGGGTTCTTGCGGGTGCCGGCGGCAAACATCAGGTTGCCCTTGTCGTCGAACACATTGCGATCGAGCGTGAAGCTCGGATCGACATAGAAGGTGCGGGATTGGCGGGTGGGCGAGAGTCCGGCCACGGGCGCGGGCTGGCGCACCGCCGCGATGCCGCGTTCGCGCGCCGCCTGCTGCAAGCGCGCCAGCTCGCCCGATTGCTCCTTCTCGCGCAACCGCTGCTCGATCATGCGCAGCAGGTGTGGCTCGGTGATCGCATAGGTCGGGCCGACGGTACCCAGGTCGGTGGCGTGTAGAGCCGGCAGCGTCAAGAGCACGGTTGCGGCGGCCAGCAACTGCCCCCATGCCGACCGGCGTGGAGCTGCCTTGTTCATCGCGCGGCTCCTTGCGCGCACCGGATCTGGCCGATCGCCTGTTTGCGCGCGGCTTCGTCCTGCATCAGGCTGGCGCGGATCAGCGCCATCAGCTGCGGGTTGCCGCCGTCCTGGCCCATCGCCAGGCGCAACTCCTGCGTAACCAGCGTACGGCCGCATCTGAGCCGCACGGCTGCCAGGTATTGGCGCGCACCTTGTTCCGCGGCCGGCGCGATCTGGCGCAGCAGGCCGAGGTAATCCTCCATCGGCATGTCCGCGGATGCCGCGAGTGGGCCACGCGCGGGGCTGGTCTGTGCCTGGACATTCGCGCTGGCCAAGATCAGCAGCGATGCCGCGACCAGCAGAGGCGTTGCGGCGTGATGGGCCAGCGCCATATTGGGAATGTGATGCCTGTGTCGTGTCATGGATGGCCTCAGAACAGGGGTGTCAGCGTGGCGATGATCTGGTCGGCGCGCACCAGGCCGCTGCTGCGATAACGCGAATCGAACGAATCAAGGCTGCTGCCGCGCACGTAGTAATGACCCGGCGGTATCACGCCGGCTTCTATGGCCTGCAGCGGCTGCCGGTCGAAGCTGTGGGTCTTTGCGCTGCCCACGGCAATGCCGCCCACCGTGACCACGCGCCCGTGCACCTCTATCCGGTCTCCCGGCACACCGGCGATCTGCTTGAAGAACGGCTGGGCGCGCAGGCCCGGGCGGCGCAGCTGCTCAGGTCCGTCGAAGCGGAACATCACGTAGTCGCCACGGTGCAAAGCTTGCGGCTGGTAGTGGGCCAGCGCCACGTGGTAGGGCAGGCTCGGTGTCCAGTTGAAGACCAGCGGCAGGCGTGGCGTCGGATCGGCGAGAAGCCGGACCAGCGCCAGGACCCAGATCGCCAGCACCACCGACATCCCGATCCCATGTTTGCGGAAGGTCCCCGCAATGGGACGCAACCATGCCTGCACAGAACGCCGTTCCCGGGCCAGTCCCGGGGATGTGGCACCAGGTGGGGATGCGGCGACGCCCGTAACGACGGCGGCGTTGGCGGCACCTGTGCGTTGCAGTTCGTTGGGTTTCATGGCATCTCCAGCTTGTTGCGCAGCCGGGGCGTCAGGTCCACGCTGCGCCCATGCACACCGGCCACGGCCGATCGGAGCACGACCAGGCACTGGCACTCGCGTGGCAGTTCCTCCAGTGCGCGCGGCAGAGTGCGCGCAAATTCACCGGCCATCTGCAGCGCCTTGTCGCGTGCGTCCGGTGCGTCGGCGCGCGTCAAGGCCTGCGTGAACTCGGCCTCCTTGGCGCGGTAGACCTCGGCCAGGTCGACCACGCCGATACGCAGCGCCGGTTGCACCACGTAGTGGTGGTAACCAAACAAGGCCAGCGTGACCAGCAGCAGCGAAGCCAGCGTGTCGAGCACGAATGCCAGGACGGAGGTTTTCATGGGGTGTGGCCCCGCTGGCGCAGCAGCGTGCGTATGGCCTCGTCCACGCCCAGGCCCTGGGCGCGCAGCGCATCGATTGGTGCGTTGTCCTCCAGCTTGTTGGAAAACAACAAATGCGTTGCCGGATCCAGGATGTTGCGCGCGACACCTTCGCCCACCGGCGAAGAGATGTACATCTCCGAGAACGCGCCGGCTTCGGTGCGCAGTGAATGCAGCAGCCGTTTCTTCGGTTCGTCCATCGCCAGGCGCACCTTGCGGTCGAGCATCTCGATTGACTCGGGCTTCTGGCGCAGCAGGAAGACCCAGTCCGAGCAGTTGAACGCCGCCTCCATCTGGGCCGAGCCGTAGTAGTCGTCGGCGCTCTGGGTCGCGGTGCCCAAAGCTCCTCCGTATTTGCGCGCGCGCCGGGCCGCCTCCTCGATCACGGCGGCCTTGACCGGGTCGTCGGAGCCGACATCACCGAGCTGCTGCTTGAGTTCGTCGATGAACAGGATCTTGCGCCGGTTGCGCGTGAGGTACATCTCGCCGGTGATCTGGTGCAGCAGCAGGATGTTGACCACTGCATGCAGGTCCGGGCGGCGCTTGAGCTCCTCGTTCTCGATGACGATGAAGTCGTTGCTGAAGTCGATGTTGTTGCGCCCCTCGAAGTGGCGCTCGTACTGGCCACCCTTCGAGTAGGGGTTGAGCATGATGGCCAGGTCCTTGATGCGCTGGTCGTCCACCACGCCGAGCTCGGCGATGGTGCCGCTCTTGAACGCATCGCGCAGCGCGGTGATCGTCAGGTCGCAGCCGTGCGCACGGAACAGTCGCAGCACCATGGCCGAGATCGCCTTGTACTGCACCTCGTCCAGCGTGTGCTGCATCGACGCCATCTTGGCAATCGCCGGCACCAGGATGTCGATGTCCTGGGCGACATCGACGATGTGGGTGAACGGGTTGAGTCGGATGTCCGCGTCGGGCCTGAACTCGATGTAGCTGCCCTGGGCGCGGCGGCACAACTTCTCGAAGGAACGCCCGAGGTCCATCATCCAGACCTTGGCGCCGATCGCCCGGTAGGACCAGGCCATCTCGTTCATCAGCACCGACTTGCCCGAACCTGGCGCGCCGATGATGGCGAAGTTGTAGTTCCCGAGGTCGTTGTCGAACAAATCCAGCGCCATCAGCTGGCCGCGCCGGCCGCCGAACACCATGGCCGGCGTCGCGGTGCCACGCCATTCGGCGACAAGCGGAGCCAGGTGGATGGCATTGGCCATGGTCTTGCGCGTGACGCGGCGCATCTTGACCAGGTCCTGGTGCATGGAGCGCGACAGCGTCATCGGCAGGCTGGCCAGCAGCGCCTGGCGCTGCATGTAGGCATCCAGGTTGAGCTGGAATCCTCGGCCGCGCCAGATCGCGTTGGCCGCCTCGAAGGCGCTGGCCGAGTGCTCGGGCGGGCACAGCAGGGCCAGCTGGTGGTACAGGCTGACCAGGCTGCCACCGGCGTCCAACGCGTCGGACGCCGCGGTCCAGTCCTGCAGCTTCTTGCGCACGTCGGGCATGACGTCGGCCATCCGGCTCCTGGCGTTCTGCGTGGCACGCACATGGTTCGCCATGACGACCGAGCGTGTGTTGTTGGGATCCAGGATCCAGGCGCCCATGGTCAGCAGGAAGGGCGTGTTGTATTGCAGCGCGGGTTGCATCAGGTCGCCGATCAACGAGCCCATCTGCCACAGCGCAAAGTGCTCCGGAAAACTCTTGACCGAATACAGCCGCAACTCGAGTGAGCTGTCGCCCTGGGCCTTGGACAGGTGCAGCGCGTCGGGATGTGCGGTCTGGACGGTGTCGAAGTCCACGATCTGTTCGCGCAGCTCGCGCCCGTCGTCATAGGCCTGGTCCGGGGCCTCCAGGCCGTGCAGCCGGTCGGGGTTGGTGAACAGCGCGCACCAGCGGATCAGGTCGCTGGCATCACACACCCGGCTGGGCATGGAGGCCGAGCGCAGCGTGGAGGCCATCGCATCGCGCAGCGCCAGGACTTCCTCGCGCCGGGCCAGGTCGTGTGCGTCTCCGGGAACACTCACGCTGAGCATGAGCCGGAAATCCCGCAGCGTGTAATGAAAGCCGCTGGTCAGCGAGTGCTGCGCGCCGTGCAGCAGATGCCCGACCCGCTCGCGCGCCAGGCTGCGAAACAGGTTGTCGTTGCGCGTGGGCCGGCCCCAGGGCT
>JBFIDI010000006.1:0-31642 GCA_041581405.1 Burkholderiaceae bacterium | reverse complement strand
GTGCCGGAGTCGCAGTCCCTGTCCTACGAGATCGATTCCGAAGGATTCAAGCTCGTCGCCGATGCCCTGGTGCAGGAGGCCGGCATCCATCCGATGCTGCACCGGATGTTCGTCGCGCCCGTCATGGACGGCGACACGATCACCGGCATCATCGTCGAGTCCAAGGCCGGGCGTGAAGCCATCCGCGCGCAGCGGGTGATCGACGCCACCGGCGATGCCGACATCGCACACCGCGCCGGCGCACCGACACACACGACACCGGTCGAACAGATGCAGGCCGCCTCGGTGATGTTCCACCTGGCCGGCGTCGACAAGAAGGCCTTCATGGCCGGCGTGCGCCAGGACCCGCAGACCTATCGCGACTGGGGCACGGGCGAATGGGTCATCGAGACCTCCGGCAAGGAGGACGCGATGTTCTCGCCTTTTCTCAAGAAGCCGTTTGCGCAGGCGATCCGCGACGGCGTGATTCCCGCGCACCTGAACACCATCGCCGGCACCTGGGGCGCGATACACGACTCGGGCGAACTCACCTACATGAACCTCGTGCACCTGGCCGGATGCGACGGCACCGACCCGGACAGCATGACGCGTTTCGAGATCGAAGGCCGCAGGCAGGCGATGCTGGCCGTCGAGGCGCTGCGGCGCTACACGCCGGGATGCTCCGGCGCACGGCTGCGCAATTTCGGCATGACGATCGGCATCCGCGATACGCGCAAGATCGATGCGGCCTACAACATGACCGAACACGATGTGCGCGGGCAGGCCCGGTTCGACGACTCGGTGGGCATCTATCCGGAATTCATCGACGGTTACGGCGTGCTGATCCTGCCCACCACGGGTCGCTACATGCACGTGCCCTACCGCAGCATGCTGCCCAAGGGCGTCAGGAACCTGCTGGTGGCCGGGCGCGCGATCGGTGGCGACAGGATCGCGCATGCGGCGACACGCAACATGGCCTGCTGCGCGGTGGCCGGGCAAGGCGCGGGCATTGCCGCGGCCCTGTCGATACGCCACCGGACGCCGCTGGAGCGGATCGACATCGGCCAGTTGCAGCGGGAACTGGACCGACAGGGCGTGCGATACCGCTAGGCATGCTCGTCCCCCGCCCGGTGCATGCACCTACGCCGCGTTTGAAGGTTCCACCTGCAGCGGTGCCAGCACCGCACGCACCGCGTCCGGCACCGGCACCGGCTTGCCGCTGGCGCGTTCGACATACACATGCGTGAAACGGCCGGCGGCGGCGATCTGTGCATCGTCGTTGCGGAACAGGCCGACTTCATACTGCACGCTGGAGTTGCCGATGCGCGCAACGCGGATACCGGCGTGTACCTGGTCCGGGAAGGCCAGCGGCCTGAAATAACTGCACGCCGTGTCGACGACGAACCCCACCACGTCGCCGTGGTGGATGTCGAGCACGCCGCGTTCGATCAGGAACTGATTCACCGCGGTGTCGAAGTAGCTGTAGTAGTGCACGTTGTTGACGTGACCGTAGATGTCGTTGTCCATCCAGCGCGTCGGGATGACCTGGAAGTGACGGTAGTCGGATCGTTGCTGCGATCGCTGGGACATGGGTTCAGGACTCCTGGAACGGGACGGGCTGACTGGACGCGCCACGGTCGCCTACGCGCACGGTCGGCAGTCCGGGGCACCGGAAAACGAGCATGGTACTGCGTGCCGACCGAGCGCCTCTGGGCACCACCGCCGCGGCCTGCCCGCATGCGCGAGTCGTGCCCCTGCCCGGCCTTCCGACACGGGACCGCGAAGCTGTCCTACAGACCTGTCGTGCGTCGGACAGGATCATGACCGGCATGCAACATGTCGATGCCAACATCCAGGGCAACCGCGGCCCGAGCCGGTACCCGCGGTGCGAGGACGTGCGGCGGGCCGCGCCGTCGCGGGCAGGGGAACCGTGATGGCGCATCAGGCCACGCTGTACCGCATGGTGACCCCGGACCATGTCTGTCCGTTCGGACTCAAGGCCCGCGATCTCCTGCTGCGCCGGGGTTACCAGCTCGACGACCGACATCTGGGCAGCCGGGAACAGACCGACCGCTTCCTGGCGGAACACGGGGTGGACACCACGCCCCAGATATTCATCGACGGCGAACGGATCGGCGGCTACGACAACCTGCGCCGCTACGTCGGCCAGAACGTGCCCGCGCACGAACACACGTCCTACACCCCGGTCCTGGCCATCTTCGCGACGACGCTGCTGGCCACGCTGGCCTGGCAATGGGGTGATGGCAATCCGCTGCTGGCGACGCAGACCCTGGCCCGCTTCATCGCCCTGAGCATGTGCGTGCTGGCGATCATGAAGCTGCGCGACCTGGAGTCGTTCACGAACCAGTTCCTCGGCTACGACCTGCTGGCGCAACGCGTGGTGCGATATGCCTACGTCTATCCGTTTGCCGAGGCGTTCGCCGGCATCGGCATGTTGTCCGGGGTAATGCCTTTGCTCGTGGCACTGGTGGCGCTGTTCATCGGCACGATGGGCGCGGTTTCGGTGATCAAGGCGGTCTATGTCGATCGGCGCGAACTCCGGTGTGCCTGTGTCGGCGGCGACTCCAACGTGCCGCTGGGATTCGTGTCGCTGACCGAGAACCTGATGATGGTCGCAATGGGTCTGTGGCTGCTCGGCGGCATCGTCCTGCACTGAGCGACAGAGCCGCAGGACATGCCGCATCGGCGCGCCAGGCGGTCGGGATCGATGCGCTACAGCGGCTCCATCAGCCGGCTTTCGTGCAAGGCCTTCGTGATCATCCGGATCAGCACCCGATAACGGTACGACGGCCCGCTGTGGGCGATCGCCATGGTGCCGGGTTTCACGGCCATCTTGCACTTGAGCACCCGGATCTGCCCGCTCTCGAGTTCGGCGCGCATCAGCGCCGTCGGCAGGACCGCCACGCCCTGGCCCTCGACGATCAGGCGGGCCATCAAGGCCAGCGAGTTGCAACTGCTGACATGTTCGGGCTCGACGTCGGCCTGGCTGAACCAGTGATCCATGGACTGGAAGATGGTCGACGGCCGGGGCATCGTGAAGATCGGCAGCGACTGCAGGTCGCGTGGCCGCAACTCGCGGCGCGGGAACTTGAGCCGGCTGCTCGCCATCCAGTCGAGTTCGATATGGCCGACGGGTTCGACCGATATCGTGTCGTTGACCTGCGGGTCGGTCAGGATGGCCACGTCGAGTTCACCGGCGTTGAGCTTGCGGCTCAGCCCCGACCCGACGTCCAGCGTCAACTCGACCTTCAGGTCCGGATAGTTGGCGATGAAGCGCGGAAGCAGGTTCGGCAAGGCCAGCAGCGCAACCGATTCCACCGCACCGAGTCGCAACAGGCCGCGCAAGGTCCGGCTGCTGGCGTCGTGTTGCGCGATGTCGTCGCTGAGCTTGAGCATGCGGTCCACCGGGTTCACCATGCCCCGGCCCCGCGCCGTCAGTTCGGCGCGCTGGCGGTCGCGATGGAACAGCCGGGTCCCCAGCAGTTTTTCCAGTTCGGCGATCCGCGCCGACACCGTCGGCTGCGTGACGTGCAGGTGTCGCGCGGCAGCATGGAAGCTGCCCAGACGGGCAATCCAGTAGAAGGCTTCGAGCTGGGCCAGCGATGCGCGCATGATAAAAATATCCTATCACGCGATCCGTCAGTTCCGATTACCACCCGAGGCCCGGCCGACACTACATTGGGCCCATCGCAGACCACCCGTCGATTGCCGCTGGCAACCGGGAGCTGCCAAGACCCACACGCACGAGGTAGTCGCCGGCCATGCACCAGATCGGAATCGACGTAGGAGGAACCTTCACCGACCTGGTGGTCGCCGACAGCCAGGCGGGCATCCACACCCTCAAGGTCCTGTCCACGCCCGACGACTACAGCCGCGGCATCCTGGGCGGCGTTGCCCAGCTCGTGGGAGCCCAGGTCCTGCGGCCCGGCGAGGTGGACCGCATGGTGCATGCGTTCACGGTCGCGACCAACGCCCTGCTGACCCGCACCGGTGCGAACGTCGGGCTGATCACGACGCTGGGTTTTCGCGACGTGCTGGAGATCGGCCGCCTGCGCATGCCCCAGCTCTACAACATGGATTGGGACAAGCCGGTGCCGCTGGTCCGACGCCGGCTGCGCCTGGAGGTCAGCGAGCGCATGTCCGCCACCGGCGAGGTGATCTCGCCCCTGGTCGAGGCCGACGTGATGGCGGCGCTCGCCACGCTGCGCGCGGCCGGGGTCGATTCGGTCGCGGTCTGCCTGCTGCACTCCTACGTGAATCCGGCCCATGAAAAGCGCATCGTCGAACTGCTGCAGACCCATGCGCCGGAACTGGCCGCATCGGCGTCGTTCCAGGTGCTGCCCGAGATCCGCGAGTTCGAGCGCACCAGCACGACGGTCGTCAATGCCTTCGTCAAGCCGGTCGTCGACGACTACCTGGGCCGGCTCGAAGGCGGACTGCGCGATGCGGGCAGTTCGGCTCCGCTGATGGTGATGCAGTCGGCCGGTGGCGTCATGCATTCGCCGATGGCACGCCAGAAACCCTCGAGCTGCATCGAGTCGGGCCCGGCGGCCGGAGCCGTCGGCGCGGCCGCGCTGGGCCGCCTGCTCGGCCTGTCCAACGTCATCGCCTTCGACATGGGGGGAACGACGGCCAAGGCCTGCCTGATCGAGAACGGCGAGCCGCGCCTGACAGCCGAACTGGAGGTCGGTACGGCGCTCAATGCCGGACAGCGGCTCCTCAGCGGCGGCGGCTACGTGGTACGGGCACCGGCGATCGACCTGGCGGAAATCGGGGCCGGCGGCGGCAGCCTGGCGTGGATCGACGCCGGCGGCGCGTTGCGGGTCGGCCCGCGCAGCGCCAGCGCCATGCCCGGCCCGGTGTGTTACGGCCTGGGTGGCGAACAGGCGACCGTGACCGACGCCAACGTGGTGCTCGGCTACCTGAATCGCAGCCATCTGCTCGATGGCGCCATGCCGATCGACAGCGACGCCGCCCACGCGGCGATCGAGCGCGACATCGCCGGCCCGCTCGCACTGTCGGTGGCCGACGCGGCCTACGGCATCCATGCGGTCGCGAATGCGACGATGGTGCGTGCCGTGCAGGCCGTCACCAGCGAGATCGGCCGTGCGCCCGGCGACTTCACCATGATCGCGTTCGGCGGCAGCGGCCCGGTCCATGCCGCCACGCTCGCCCTGCATGCCGGCATCCGCCACATCGTCGTGCCGCCGGCCTCCGGCGTGTTCAGCGCGTTCGGCCTGCTGTTCGCACGCATCGAACACCGACTGGTGCGCACCTGCGGCCTGGACGTGACCGCGGCGCAGCCCGACGCACTCAACCAGTTGACGGCCGACCTGCACCGGGAAGCCAGCGGACTGATGGAGGCGGAAGGTATTCCCGTCTCGGACAGCGAATTGCAGTTCCAGCTCGACATGCGCTACCGCGGCCAGAGTTCCGAGTTGAACATCGACATTGCCCTGCCCGTGACCGACGCCGTGCTCGAACAGGCGGTGCGGGACTTTCACGACGAACACGAACGGACCTATGGCTACCACAGCAAGTCCGAGCCGACGCAACTGGTCAACCTGCGCCTGCGCATCCGGGCGCGCGCGGGCGAGGAGTCCGTGCGCGTGCACGCCGACCACATCCACCCGGCCACCCGGAGCCACCGGAGCCTGGAACTGCCGCACCGGCAGGTCTTCTTCGGCGAGCGCTGGGGCTGGCACGACACACCCGTGCGGCGGCGCGAGTCGCTGGACACGCAGGTCGGGCCTCTGGTCATCGAGGAGTACGACACGACCATCGTCGTTCCACCCGGTGCCCAGGTCCGGCGCGACGCCACCGGCAGCGTGCACATCGACCTGACGGCCATCCTGCAGCAGACACCATGAAGCCCATTGCCACCATGACGCGCGACCCGATCCGCCTGGAACTGCTCAAGAATGCCTTTGCCGCCATCTCGGACGAGATGGCCGCCACGGTCGTGCGAACGGCGCGCTCCTACGTGATCAAGGAGGCGATGGATTTCTCCACCGGCCTGATCGATGCCCATGGCAACCTGATCTCGCAAGGCCTGTGCCTGCCGATGCACATGGGCTCGTTTCCGCCGACCGTGCAGACCATCCTCGCGCGTTTCGGCGGCGACATGCACGAGGGCGACGTCTACATCACCAACGACCCCTACGTGGGCGGCGGCACCCACCTGCCGGACATCTACGTGTTCAAGCCGATCTTCTTCGACGGCGAACTGCTCGGTTTTGCCGCCGCCATCGGGCACCAGACCGACATCGGCGGCCGGGTGGCGGGAGGCAACGCCTGCGACAACACGGAGATCTTCCAGGAAGGGCTGCGTCTGCCCCCGGTGCGCCTGTTCAGCGCCGGCAAGCTCGAACGCGACCTGATGGCCATCCTGACGCTGAACGTCCGCCTGCCCGACAAGGTCAGCGGCGACGTGATGGCCACCGTGGCCGCCTGCACCCGCGGCGAACGCGCGATGCAGGGCCTGGCGCGGCGTTACGGCGCCGACGTGCTGCGTGCGGAGATGGAGCACCTGCTGGACTACACGGAGAAGATGACCCGGGCCGCGTTTGCCGCGCTGGCCGATGGCAGCTGGACCTTCGAGGACTTCCTGGACGATGACGGTTTCAGTACCGACCCGATCCGCATCCGCTGCACGATCACCAAGCGCGCGGACACGCTCACCGTCGACTTCGCGGGCAGCTCGCCGCAGGTGCAGGGGTCGATCAACCTGCCGTTCTCGATGACGCAGTCCTGCACCTACGCCTGCGTGCGCTGCATCATGGATCCGGCCTTGCCCACCAACACCGGCTTCATGCGGGCGCTGCGGGTCACGGCCGAACCCGGCACCATCGTGTTTCCGACCACGCCGGCGCCGGTGGCGGCGCGTGGCCTGACGGCGATGCGCGCGACCGAAGCCATCTGGGGCGCACTGGCGCGCATGTTGCCTGACAAGGTGTTTGCCTGCGGCGCCCAGGGTGACTTCGGCGTCACCATCGCCGGTTACGACCAGCAGCACCATCCGTTCGTGCTGCTCGAGTTCCTGTTCGGAACCTGGGGCGGCCGGCCGAACAAGGACACCAACGACGGCTTGTCCTCGCTCGCCGTCAACTACTCGAACTCTCCCATCGAAGTCGTCGAGGGAGAACAACCGGTACGGATCGAGCGATACGGTTTTCGCACCGATTCCGGTGGCGCCGGCAAGCATCGCGGCGGCGTGGGCATGGTGCGCAGCTACCGGCTGACCGGCGTTCCCGAGGCCGTGCTGCAGGTGCGCAGCGACCGGCAGAAGTTCCAGCCCTACGGATTGCAGGGCGGCCACGACGGTGCGTTCGCCGCCAACTACCTGACCGACCTGTCGGGCCGGCGCAGCCAGTTGCCCGGCAAGTTCATGCGCACCTTGATGCACGGCGAACTCTACGAAGCCATCCTGGCCGGCGGCGGCGGCTGGGGCGACCCGCTCGATCGCGACGCGCAGCAGGTGCTCGAGGACGTGCGCGACGGCAAGGTATCGGCGACCGCGGCCCGTGCCGAATACGGCGTCGTGTTGAACGCCGACCACGGTGCCGTCGACGTGGAAGCGACGCGCAGGACCCGCGAGGGCATGCGTGCGCGCACGCCGCACCCTGCCGCACAGGACGCCGCCTGATGGATCCGATCGCGCTGCCCGAAGCCCCCTGCCTGTTGCTGGACATGGCGGCCTTCGAACGCAACGTCAGCCGGATGGCGCAGACCATCGTCGGTGCCGGCAACAAGCGCTGGCGACCCCATGTCAAGGCCATCCGGTCGCCGGCGCTGGCGCGGCACCTGATCGCGGCCGGGGCACGCGGCGTCACCTGCGCGACGGTGGGTGAAGCCCAGGCCATGGTCGCGGCCGGCATCGACGACGTGTTGATCGCCAGCAATGTCGTGACCCCTGCCGCGCTGGACCTGCTCGCCGAGCTCAACCGCACGGCCCGGGTCATGGTGGCCGTGGATGCGCCTGCGCACGTGCAACGGCTCGCCGCCGCGGCCCGGCGTGCCGGCGTGACGATCGGCGTATTGATCGAAGTCGACGTCGGCCTGGCCCGATCCGGGGTGGCACCCGGCGATGCGGCCTGTGAACTGGGCCGCCGCATCGGGGCCGAGCCGGCGCTGACGCTGCGCGGCCTGATGGCCTGGGAGGGCCACGCGACGCGAATCGCGGATGCCGAAGGCAAGGCGCGTGCCATCCGCGACAGCGTGGCGCGACTCACGCAGACGGCGCAACGCTGCGTACAGGCCGGACTGTCCATCGACATCGTCAGTTGCGGTGGCACCGGGACCTACGAGACCACCAGCATGTTGCCCGGCGTCACCGAGCTGCAGGCAGGCGGCGGCGTATTCGGCGACCGTCGCTACCGCACCGAATTCCACATCCCGTTGCAACAGGCCCTGGCGCTGCGCGCCACGGTGATGAGCCGCCCGACGCCGCGGCGCATCGTTTGCGACGCCGGCTGGCGCGTCATGGGGGTCTACCCGACCGCGCCGAAGGCCGTGGGACTTCCCGGCGTGACGCATATCGCGCACGCGGCCGAACACCTGACAATCGATTGCGAACACGACGTGCCCGGTCTTGCCGTAGGCGACCGGATCGACCTGGAAGTCGGGTATTCCGACGCGACGGTGTTCCTGCACCACGCGATCCACGGCATCCGCGATGGACGGGTCGAAGAGGTCTTCGCATTGCCCGCGAGGGCCCATTGAACACGCGGCCCGGGTCACGCGGACATCGAAGCACGAGACAGACAGGCGAGGACGGACGAACGGAGTTTTCTGGCAACGCAACCAACCGGAGGTAACCATGATGGATCACATCGGAAACGACAAGCGCAACTTCCTGAAAGGAGCCGCCGTCCTGGGCGGCATGGCATCGGCGCTCGGCGCCGGCATGGCGCCGCAGGCGGTGCTGGCGCAGACACTGGACAGCGGCATCAGCAAGGACTCGACACTCGGCAAGATCCTGTCTTCCGGTGTGTTGCGCGTGGGGTACGCGCAGACCGGACCGTTCTTCTACAAGAACCCGAAGACGGGCGACCTCGGGGGCATCTACTTCGATCTGGCCACCGAACTGGCCAAGCAGATGAACGTCAAGCTCGAGTTCAAGGAGGTCACGTTCCAGAACGCGACCGTGGCGCTGCGCCGCAACGACTACGACGTGTTCGGTTCCGCGCTGACCTACACGATTCCGCGCGCGATCGCGGTCGACTACATCGGGCCGTTGTTCGAAGTCGGCAGCCTGCTGATGGTGCACAAGGACAACGCCGGCAAGTTCAAGACCCTGGCCGACTTCAACAAGCCTGGCGTGACGTTCTCGGTCGTTTCGGGCGGCAGCGAGGAGCCGCGCATTCCGATCCTGTTCCCCAATGCCAAGCTCATCACCACGACCGGGCAGGCCGATCTCGGTGCCGAACCGGTGCGCGCCAAGAAGGCCGACGTCTGGATGAGCAGCCAGATGGCGGTCCTCCTGATGGCCAAACGCACCAACTGGGCATCGGCCTTCGATCCCGCCAACCCGCTGGACAAGCGCCCCAGCAGCTGGGCGGTACGCTACGGCGACCTGGAGTGGAAGAACTTCCTCGACTTCTGGGCCACCTACGTGCGGGTCAACGGCGAGACCGAGCGCCTGCTCAAGCACCACGTCGACATCCTGGGCAGCACGAGCTGATGCGCTCGCCATTGCCCTGCTCTACCGTGAGCCCATGAACGAGACCCCCAGCATCGAGGTCGTCGACCTGCACAAGCGGTTCGGCGCGCTCGAAGTGCTCAAGGGTGTCTCGTTCCGGGTCCAGCGCGGCAACGTCGTGAGCATGATCGGGGCCAGCGGCTCCGGCAAAAGTACCTTGCTGCGTTGCATCAACCACCTGGAGACGCCATCGTCCGGTGACGTGCTGATCGATGGCAGTTCGCTGGTCTACCAGGACGGCCCCGCCCGCGGCGGGCCACGCAAGCCCCGCACGCCGAGCCAGATCAACCTCATGCGCCGCGACCTGGGCATGGTGTTCCAGCAGTTCAACCTGTGGCCCCACATGAGCGTGCTGGAGAACGTGATCGAGGCGCCCCGCCACGTGCGCGGCATGCCGCGGGCCCTGGCGATCGAGACGGCGCGCCGCTGCCTCGACCGGGTGCATCTGACCGACAAGCAGGACGTATTCCCCGCCCGCCTGTCCGGTGGACAACAGCAGCGTGTGGCCATCGCCCGCGCGTTGGCGATGCAACCCAAGGTGATGCTGTTCGACGAGGCCACCTCGTCGCTCGATCCGGAACTGACGGACGAGGTGCTCGCGGTCATGCGCGACCTCGCCCAGGACGGCACAACCATGATCGTCGTCACCCACGAGATGGCGTTCGCCCGCGAAGTCTCGGACCACGTGATGTTCCTGCACAACGGCTCAATCGAGGAGCAGGGCCCGCCGCAGGACGTGTTCGAGCGTCCGCAAAGCGAACGCCTGAGCCAGTTCCTGAACAAGGCCGTGCGCCCGCACTGACCATGTCCGAATCGCTGCGCGAAACACTGGACCTGGCCCTGATCTGGGAGTACCGCGTCATCCTGTTCAAGGGCCTGACGATGACGCTGGGCGTGTTCGCCAGTGCGGCCGTGTTCGCCGTCGCCGCGGGACTGATGGCGGCGTTGTGGCGCTCGAGCCGCCTGCGGCTGGTGCGCTGGATCGGCACCGTACACGTCGAGGTCGCGCGCAACTCCCCCGACTACATCATGGTGGTCTGGGTGCACTTCGTGCTGCCCTTGCTGCTGGGCGCATTGATCGGCCGGCGACTGGAGTTCGATCCCTTCGTGTCCGCCGTGATCGCACTGTCGTTCGTCTACAGCGGCTATTTCGCCGAGACCTTCCGTGCCGGCATCGAGGCCGTGCCCCGCGGCGAGATCGAGGCCGGACGCGGCCTCGGCATGTCCGAGCGGCTCATCATGTGGCACGTGATACTGCCGCAGGTGGTGCGACGCATGTTGCCGGAGTCCGTGAACCAGTTCATTTCCCTGTTCAAGGCCACCAGCATCGTATCGCTGATCGCCGTGCCCGACCTCATGTACCAGGTCTCGATGATCTCGGCCCAGGTGATGCGCCCCATGCCGCTCTACACCGGTGCCGCGCTGGTCTATTTCGTCGTCGTGCTGGTCTGCGCCAACCTGCTGAACCTGCTGTCGACCCGATGGCGCAACAAGGTGTTCGCGTGATGTCCGGGCCGTGCCTGCCAACCATCGAAGGACCGGACCATGGGTAACTGGGAGCGTCTGGTCTGGGGCCAGCGTGACGCCTTCCTGGCCGGCTTCCAGGTCACGCTGGAGGTCTGCGCCGTCGCCTTCGTCTGCGCCATCCTGGGCGGCTGGTTGTTGTGCCTGGTGCGGGTGCACGTACGGGTGCTGCGTCCGCTGGCCGTGCTGCTGATCGAATTCTTCCGCGCGACGCCGATCCTGGTGCAACTGCTGTGGGTCAACTATGTCTGGCCGGAACTGTTCGGCTGGCCGAACACCTTCTTCAGTGCCGCCTGTGTCGCCCTCGCGGTGCAGTCCAGCGGCTACCTGGCCGAGACCTTCCGCGGAGCCATGGAGGCGGTGCCCAAGGGCCACCTGGAAGCCGCCAACTCGCTGGGCATGGCGCCCTGGCGCATCTTCGTGCGTATCGTGGTTCCCCAGGTATTGCTCGACTCGGCGCCCTCGATCGGCAACCAGTTCACCGTCATCGTCAAGTCGTCCGCGCTGGTATCGGTCATCGCCGTTCCCGACCTGATGTTCCAGTCACAGAAGCTGGTCAACAAGTGGTACGAACCGATCGAGATCCTCACGGCCACCGCCGTCATCTACATCGTCTTCATCTTCCTGGTATCGATGGCGAGCAAGCTGCTGGCCGATCACATCCGCAGGCGTTACGGACTGTCGGGCGCCGAGCGGAGGTGATCGGAGACGATCGGATCGCAATACCCGGCACCGACTCCGCAAACGCACGTCGCCGGCGAGCGCCCCTCAGGTGGCCGGTTCACGTCGCGTTCCCCGCGGAGTCGGTTCATCGGCTTGCGATATACGTTCAGTGGACCGGCTTCGCGCTTCTCGATCTAACCATCGCCACACGCAGCGCTTTGCGTGGGTGGTACCACGCGATGCACGGGCATTCGTCGCGGAACGTGCCATCGACACGCGCGCCGGCGCGTTTCCGCCAGGGCGCTCCCGGAGCGTTGCAGTCGGTGCCGATTGTGCTTCGGGCGACCCCTTGCGGCATCGCGCGGAAGAACCGTCGCCGTGCTTCGCACGCGCATCGTGGTGTGCCAAGCCCACGTGAAAGAAGCCGCCTCGATCACCGTCGGGTTCACCTACACTGATGCTTTCAAAGCATGGAGCCGCCATGGAACTCCGACATCTGCGCTACTTCCTGGCCGTGGCCGAGACGGAGAATGTTCGCCTCGCCTCGGAACGGCTGCACGTCACGCAGCCAGCCGTCTCGCGCCAGATCCACGACCTGGAGGAAGAGCTCGGGGTGCAGTTGTTCGAACGGCTTCCTCGGGGTCTGCGCCTCACGCGCGAAGGTCATGCCTACCGGATCGACGCCATGAGCGTCATGGCATCTCTCCATACGGCCCGCGAGCGGGTTCGGGGCATCGCCAACGGCGAAACCGGCCTTCTGCGGCTCGGGTATGTGGAGGTCACCGCCTGGCGCGGCGTCGTGCCGGAAACCCTGAGAGCCTTCCGTACCCTGGCGCCGGGTGTCCGATTGGAACTATCGCCCATGGGTACGCCGGAGCAACTGGAACTGATCGATCGCGATGCGTTGGACGGCGGCTTCGTCTACCTTTTCGACAACCTGCCCGAAGGCTTCGGATCGATGGAACTGACTCCGCAGAACGTGGTGCTGGCCATGCCCTCGCGACGGGCCAGCCATTGGAAGAAGAAGTTGCTGCTGCGCGACTTGGCCGATACCGCTTTCGTTGCCTTTCATCGCTCGGCCTACCCCGAGTACTACGTGAAGCTTTTCGCCGCCTGCGCGCACGCCGGCGTGCTGCCCAGGGTCGTCCAGGAAGGCCCCAACGAGGCAGCGGTGCTGAGCATGGTCTCGGCGGGCATCGGCGTGGCCATTGTCAATGATGCCAATGTCAACCGTCCGCCCGTGCAGGTCGACTTCGTCAAGCTCGGCGACCTCGACGTGCCCCTGCCCTTGAGCTTCGTGTACCGCATGGACCAGCGCAACCCGGCGCTGGATCGCTTCCTGAGCCAGCTGTCCGCATTGGCCATGCTGGACAGCAGCCACTGAGGCGGGAACGTACCGCTGGCGCAACCGATGCCTTCATGGCATCAGCCACCGTACAAATCAGCACTTGTCAGCATGGGTCGGTTTTCCTGATAGTACCCAGGTCCTATCAAGAAGACATGACCCAGCGATGACAACCTGCACCTCCGACGCTCGCGACACACAAGCGCGCACCTCCCGCATCGGCACCGACATCGACTACGAGCGAGACGGCTTTCAGCGTGGATTCCTGCGCCTGCCGTTCTCCCACGACCGCTCCGGCTACGGCTACATCCCGATTCCCATCGCGGTCCTGAAGCGCGGCGTTGGCCCCACGGTTCTGCTGACCGGCGGCAACCATGGCGACGAATACGAAGGCCCGATCGCGCTGATGAAGCTAATGGCCGGCATGGCTGAGCTGGCCATCAGCGGTCGGCTCATCGTGATTCCCTCGCTCAACCTGCCCGCGGTGCTCAAGGGCAGCCGTACCTCGCCGCTGGACGGCGTGAACCTCAACCGCGCATTCCCCGGCAATCGCAACGGCAGCCTCACCGAGATGATTGCCCACTACGTGGACACGGAGTTGTTCACACGCACGGACTTCGCCTTCGATATCCACGCTGGCGGCGCCTCGACCAACTACCTGCCGACCGTGTTCGCACAGCCTCCGCTCGACCCCGCGCGCCGCCCCGGCTACCGCCGAGTGGTCGAAGCGTTTGGCTCACCGCGCATTCTGGTGATGGACCTGCTGGGGGAAGACCGCACGTTTGGCGCCGCAGCCGAACGCCGGGGCGTGGCGTTCATGTGCGGCGAATTCGGCGGACAGGCGGTCTGCAACCTCGACGGCCTGAGCATGCTCGAAAAGGGCCTGCCGCGGCTGTTGCATGCCATGGGCATGCTCGATGGCGCCGCACCCGCACCCCACGCTGGCCCGGCGCGGTTGATGAAGGTGGACGGGCCCAGCCACTACATCTTTGCGCCGACCCAGGGCATCTTCGAACCCTGCTTCAGGCTGGGCGACGACGTGGCCGCCGGCCAGCTTGCAGGCCGTATCTTCAACCCCCGTGACCCCGCACAGCCACCTGCCGAAGTCCGGTTCAGCGGTGCGGGCACTGTTGTCTGCATCCGCGCGCTGGCGCTGGTCGAGCCCGGGGACTGCCTGGGCCACCTGGGCTGCGATACCGACTGGCCATGAACCATCCGGACCGACCCTCTCGCTCCGCTCCCTCCACCCTCACCCCTTTTGCAGGACCGATCATGAAAATCACGTACCGCACACCAGTCGTCAAACTCCTCGCTGCCTTCGTCTGCGCCGGCCTGCTCACGCCGGCATTCGCACAACCGGCCTCGGGTACCTTGCGTTATGTGCCGCAGTCCGATGTGAAGGTCATGGACCCGGGCTTCACCACGAACTACCAGACGCGCAACTTCGGCTACCTGGTGTTCGACACGCTTTTCGGGCTGGACGCCAAGGGAAAACCCCGGCCGCAGATGGTCGACACGTTCACCCGTTCCGCAGATGGAAGGCAGTGGTCGTTCACCCTGCGCGCGGGACTCCGATTCCACGACGGTCAGCCGGTGACCTCGGCCGACTGCATCGCATCGCTGGAGCGCTGGTCCACCAAGGACAGCTACGGCCGCGCCATGGTCGAGGCCGGGGCGCGCTGGAAGGCCATGGACGAACGAACCTTCACCCTCAGCCTCGACGAGCCCTTCGGCCTGGTGCTGGAGGCATTGTCCAAGGTGTCGAGTTTTACCCCGTTCATCCTGCCAGCACGGCTCATCAAGGCGGCCGGCAACGGACCGGTGAACGATGCCGTCGGCTCTGGCCCGTTCGTCTTCAAGCGCGATGAATGGGCGCCCGGGAGCAAGCTGGTGTTCGTCCGCAACCCCGACTACGTCGGCCGCAGCGAGCCGGCCAGCTTCCTGGCGGGCAGCAAAAAGCCGCAGTTGGCCCGCATCGAGTGGGTGATCCTGCCGGACGCCAACAGCGCCGCCGCCGCACTGAAGAATGGCGAAGTCGACATGCTGGAGACGATCCCGCCCGACCAGATCGCGTCGCTTTCCACAGATCCCGGCGTGCGGGTCGTCGCAGCCGGGGCCTACCAGGCCAGCCTGGTTCTCAACGAGACCCAGCCCCCCTTCAACAACGAGAAGGCGCGCCAGGCTCTGCTGCTGGCAGTGAATCAGGAGAAGTTCGTCGCCGCCATGGGTTACCCGCCCCACATGCGCATGAAGTACTGCGCCAGCCTCTTCATGTGCGGCAGCGCCAACGAGACCAGTGCCGGCGCCGCCCCCTACGCCAGACCCGACCTGGCAAAGGCGAAGCGCCTGCTGGCCGAATCCGGCTACCAGGGCGAGAAGGTGGTGCTGCTGGTGCCTACCGACAACCAGCCACTCTATGGTGCGGCACTCGTCGCCATGCAGACCCTCAAGCAGGTCGGATTCCATGTCGATGCGCAATCGATGGACTGGGCCACGCTGGTGTCGCGCCGCGTCAGCAAGGAACCGGTGGACAGGGGCGGCTGGAGTCTCTACGCCACCTTTGCCGTCAGCTCGAGCGCCGACTCGCCTCTGAGCAATTTCATGCTGGGTGCGAGCTGCGGAAACAGCATGCCCGGCTGGCCCTGTGACCCGACGCTGGACGACTTGCGCAAGGCCTGGCTGAAGGAATCGGCGCCCGCGGCCCGACGCGAAATTCTCGACCGTTTCCAGGAACGCGCCTACCAAAGTCTGCCCTATGTGCCGGTCGGCCAGTACGCGGGCGCATTTGCGGTGCGCAAGAACGTGTCGCATGTCGAACGGCTCGACAGCGACGTGCCGAGCCTGTGGATGCTGTCCAAATGAATGTGTTTGCCGTCTTGACGCGGCTCGATCGACACACCGATGCATAGGCGCATTCCGGTGCACGAAGCACCACCGGGATGCCTTCCATGCATGACGGAAACCACGCGCAAGCATCATGGCCCCGACGTCCCCGGGAACCGGGAAGACAGGCGGCTTCCCTGGCTCGACTTCACCACAGTGGCGGCTCTTCGATGACAAACCGGATACGTGTCTTCAGCGCCGGTCTCGGCACCGAGACCAATACCTTCGCACCACTGCCGACCGGCCTCGACGCCTTCACGCAGCACGGTTACTACCCGGCCGGCAAACACCCCGGGCAGATCAGCACTTACGGCGCGCCTCTGTGGGCGGCGCGCGAACGCGGAGCATCGCTGGGCTGGGATCTGCGCGAAGGCCTGGTCACTGGTGCCCCACCCGGCGGACTGACAACCCGCACCGCATATGAAACCCTGCGGGAAACCCTGTTGACCGACCTGCGCGCCGCCCTGCCGGTGGACATCGTGCTGCTGGGCCTGCACGGTGCCATGGTGGCCGTCGGTTACCCCGATTGCGAAGGCGACCTGCTGCAGACCGTGCGTGCGTTGGTCGGCCCCAAGACCGTCATCGGCGCCGAACTCGATCCGCATGCCCACCTGAGCCAGGCGATGGTGGAGGCCGCCGACCTGCTCGTGATGTACAAGGAATACCCTCACACCGACATCCTGGCACGTGCCTACGAGCTGGTCGACCTGTGCGCCGCAATGGCCGCCGGAACTATCGCCCCCGTCGCAGCGGTGGTCGATTGCGAGATGGTCGTGCCCTTTCACACCACCCGCAGCCCGGCCAGGAAGCTGGTGACACGCATGCAGGCGCTGGAAGGCCGCGACGGCATCCTCAGTGTGTCGCTGGACCACGGCTTCGCCACCGGCGACGTGCCCGACATGGGAACCAAGGTGCTGGTATATGCCGATGGCGACGCTGCCCGTGCTCATGCAGTGGCGCGCCAGCTCGCCCACGAAGTCATTGCCCTGCGCGAGCAACTGCGGGTGAACTACCTCGGCATCGACGAGGCCATCGACACGGCACTGGCCTCGCCACTGGCTCCGGTGGCACTGGCCGATCGGTCCGACAACCCTGGCAGCGGCGCGCCGGGAGATGCCACCTTCCTGCTGCGAAGGCTGATCGAGCGCGACGTGTCGAACGCGGCCCTGGGCCCGCTGTGGGACCCCGGCGCGGTGCGGGTGGCCTTCGCCGCCGGTGTCGGCGCCACATTGGCACTGCGTATCGGCGGCAAGACGGGGCCCAGCTCAGGCGACCCGGTCGATTGTGAATGCACGGTCAAAGCCCTGGTCGCGGAGATGTCCATGACCGGCCTCGCCGGCAGCCCGGTGCCGATGGGCGACTGCGCGCTGGTGCAGACCGGCGGCATCGACATCGTGCTGACCTCGCTGCGCAACCAGGCGCTGAATACCGACCTGTTCACGGGCGTCGGATGCGACCCGGCATCCAGGAAGCTGCTGGTGCTGAAGTCAGCCCAGCACTTCCATGCGTCCTTCTCGAAGGTGGCCCCGCTGATCCTGTACGTGGCCGCGCCGGGCGCGGCCAGTCCGCATCACCACCTGTTGCCCTATCGACACATCAGGCGGCCCAAATGGCCGCTGTGATCGACGCTGCCCATGTTCCAGAACTCCTTGAAAGGTCTCAGATGACACCGCTTGTTCGACCGAAACGTTTCCTGCTTGCAACTGTCGTGCTCACCGCCTGCTCCCTGGTCTTTACCGGGGCGACGGCTCAGACGCCGCCAGTCAAGACCCTGCGCCTGGTGCCGCACGCAGACCTGAAGGTGCTCGATCCCACATTCACCATCGCCTACATCACCCGCAACTTCGGGCACATGGTCTACGACACCCTCTTCGCCTATGACGCGAAGGGCGAGGTGCAGCCGCAGATGGTCGAGCGATACAGCAAGTCGGCAGACGCCAAGACCTGGACATTCACCCTGCGGCCAGGCCTGCAATTCAGCGACGGCAAGGCCGTCACCTCGGCCGACTGCGTGGCCTCGCTGCAGCGCTGGTCCGGCCGGGACAATACCGGCAAGGCCATGGCGGCCGCCGGCGGCGAGTGGAAGGTGGTCGATGACCGCAGCTTCACGCTCACGCTCAGGGAGCCGTTCGGCCTGGTACTGGATGGCCTGGCCAAGGTGTCGAGCTACCAGCCGGTCATCATGCCGGAGCGCCTGGCCCGCCTGCCCACGGCAGCGCCGATCCAGGAGGTCGTCGGCTCAGGGCCCTTCCTGTTCAAGCGCGACGAATGGGTCCCCGGCAACAAGGTGGTGTTCGTGCGCAACCCGGCCTATGTAGGCCGCAAGGAGGCGTCGAGCGGCTTTGCCGGCAACAAGACACCGCGGGTGGAGCGGGTCGAATGGCTGATCCTGCCGGACGCCAACAGCGCCTCGGCGGCACTGAAGAATGGCGAGGTGGACCTGCTGGAAGAAGTGCCGCCGGACAACATCGCCCCGCTGCTCGCCGACCCGGCCATCGAGGTCATCAGGCGCGGCTTCAACCAGGGGTACCTGGCGCTGAACCAGGCCCAGCCGCCCTTCAACAACCCGGCACTGCGCCAGGCCGTGATGATGGCCGTCCATCAGGAGCGATTCACTGCGGCGATGGGTTATCCGGCCTCGCTGCGCATGCCCTACTGCGCCACCTTCTTCATCTGCGGCAGCGCCAACGACACCTCCGTCGGTTCGGAACGCTACATGCCCCGCGACGTCGCCAAGGCGCGCCAGATGGTCAAGGACGCGGGATACAAGGGCGAACGCGTGGTGGTGATCGTGCCAACGGACATCGCCTACCTGAACGGTGCCGGGATGATCCTGGCCCAGACGCTCAAGAACATCGGCTTCAACGTCGACCTGCAGTCGATGGACTGGTCCTCGATCGTTGCGCGTCGCACCAGGAAGGATGGCGTCGATCAAGGCGGCTGGAGTGCCTACGCCACCGCCGCTGGCGAATTCGACCTGAACTCGCCCATCAACAGCACCAACCTGGGCGCAGCCTGCGGCAACACTCTCCCCGGCTGGCCGTGCGACGAGCAGCTCGACAAGCTGCGAACGATCTGGATCCAGCAGACCGAACCCACCGCGCGCCGCGCCGCCCTCGAAGCATTCCATCGACGGGCCTACGAGACTTTGCCCTACATCCCGGTTGGTCAGTTCTCCCCTGCGTATGGCGCGCGCGCCTCGCTCAAGAACACCAACCTGTTGTGGAGCACACCCAACGTCTGGGTGCTGGACAAATGAACTACCTGCTCCATCGCATCCTTTCGACGCTGCCCGTGATGGCCGTCGTGGCCTGCTTCGTCTTCCTGCTGATCCACCTGTCGCCCGGCGATCCAGCCGCGCTCATCGCAGGCGACATGGCTACGGTGGAAGACATCGAAAAGCTGCGCACCTCGCTCGGCCTGGACCAGCCCTTGTGGCAGCAGTTCGGCCTGTGGGTGGCGCGCCTGGCCAGCGGTGACCTGGGCGTATCGATCTTCACCCAGGTTCCGGTCACCCAACTGCTGGCCCAGCGCATCGGACCGACCGCCTCCATCGCGATGCTCACCATGGCGCTGGCCCTGGCGATCTCCATACCGCTGGGCGTACTGGCCGCCCACAATGCCGGCACCTGGATCGACCGCCTGGTGATGCTGTTCGCCGTATTGGCGTTCTCGGTGCCGGTGTTCCTGATCGGCTACCTGCTGATCTACGGCTTCGCCATCTCGCTACGCTGGTTTCCGGTGCAAGGGTATGTCAGCCTCACGGAAGGTGTGGGGCCCTGGCTGCGCAGCCTGATGCTGCCGTGCATCAACCTGGCGCTGGTTTACATCGCGCTCATCACGCGCATGACCCGCGCCACGGTGCTGGAGGTACTGCACGAGGACTACATCCGAACGGCACGTGCCAAGGGCCTGTCGCTGCTGCCGGTGCTGGGCCACGCGTTGCGCAATGCGGCAGTGCCCATCGCCACCACGGTCGGGGTGGGCATCGCATTGCTGATTGGTGGCGTCGTCGTCACCGAGACGGTGTTCGGCATCCCCGGCGTGGGCCGCCTGGTGATCGATTCGGTGCAACGCCACGACTACCCGGTGATCCAGAGCGTGCTGCTGCTTTCGGCAGGCGTGTACGTGCTGATCAACCTGCTCATCGACCTGAGCTACACGCTGTTCGACCCGCGCATCCGTTACTGACCCGCCTTCAACGAAGCACACCATGACAAGCCTCACGATGCACTCCACCACGCCCGCGGCCACCGCCGCGGCCGAGTCCGGTTCCGCTCCACGAACCGTGCCCCGCTGGCGCTGGCTGCGCAAGAACTACACCCTGGTGCTCGGCGCCGCACTGCTGATCGTCATGGCGGCCATCGCACTCGCGGCGCCCTGGATCGCCACGCACGACCCGCTCGACATCGACCCATTGGCGCGCCTGCAGCCGTCCTCGTCCGAGCACTGGTTCGGCACCGACGCGCTGGGCCGCGACGTCTTCAGCCGCGCCGTCTGGGGTGGCCGCGTGTCGCTGGCGGTGGGCGTGTCGGTGGCCGCGCTTGCGAGTGTGCTGGGCGTCCTGCTGGGCCTCACCGCCGGCTTCGTGCGCTGGACCGACGGATTCATCATGCGCATCATGGACGGCCTGATGGCCATCCCCGACATCCTGTTGGCGATCGCATTGATGGCCGTCATCCGGCCCAGCCTCACCACGGTCATCATCGCCATCACCATCCCGCAAATACCGCGCGTGGTACGGCTGATGCGCTCGTTGGCGCTGACGCTGCGCGAGCAACTCTTCGTCGAGGCTGCGCATGCGGTAGGCACCCGTATGCCGGTGATCCTGTGGCGCCACGTCCTGCCCAACACCTTGACGCCGCTGGTGGTGCAGGCGACCTTCATCGCCGCCGCCGCCGTGCTGACCGAAGCCGCGCTGTCCTTCCTGGGCGTGGGCGTGCCGGCGCAGACGCCGAGCTGGGGCAACATGATGGCCGAAGGGCGCAACTTCGTCGCCGTGGCATTCAACATCATCCTCTATCCGGGCCTGCTGCTGGCTGCCACGGTGCTGGCGATCAACCTTCTGGGCGACGGCCTGCGCGATGCACTCGACCCGCGCCTGGCGCGCCAACTGTGAGGAGACACGAGATGAACACGAAGAAGTCCGATCCAAGGGCCGTACTGCTGGAGGTCGACGGGCTTTCGACCCATTTCGACACGATCAACGGTACCGTGAAGTCGGTCAACGGCTTGTCGTACCGGCTCGAGCAAGGCCAGACACTGGGCGTGGTGGGCGAATCCGGTTGCGGCAAAAGCGTGAGCGCGCTGTCGATATTGCGGCTTGTGCCCACGCCACCCGGCCGCTTCGCCGCAGGCGCCATCCGCTACCGCGGCGACGACCTGTTGAAGCTGTCGGAAGCGGAGATGCGGGACATTCGCGGCAACCGCATCTCGATGATCTTCCAGGACCCGATGACCTCGCTGAATCCGGTCCTGACCGTGGGCCGGCAGATCGCCGAAACGGTGCAGTTGCACCAGAAGGTCGGCCGCGAGGAAGCGATGCAACGCGCAATCGAGATGCTCAAGCTGGTTCAGATCGCCGAACCCGTGCGGCGCCTCAACGAACCTCCGCACCAGCTCTCGGGCGGCATGCGGCAAAGGGTGATGATCGCCCTGGCGCTGGCCTGCAACCCCGAGATTCTGATCGCCGACGAGCCGACCACCGCGCTCGATGTGACCATCCAGGCGCAGATCGTGGACCTGCTGCGCGGCCTGCAGCAGAAGCTGGGCATGGGCATCGTGCTCATCACCCACGACCTGGGCGTGGTGGCGGAGGCCTGCGACCGGGTGATCGTGATGTATGCCGGCAGCAAGGTCGAAGAGGCGCCTGTGGAGGCATTGTTCGACCACCCTCGGCACCCCTATACCCTGGCACTGATGGCCTCGATGCCTTCGATGAACACCCATGCCCGGCGCTTGGCGGAAATTCCCGGAATGGTGCCTGCGCCACACGAGCTGGGTACTGGATGCTCGTTTGCCCGGCGCTGCCGCTTTGCCACCCCACGCTGCGAACAGGCGATACCGCCGTTGCGTCGATGGCCTGGGCAAGACCACTGGGTCGCCTGTTTCGAAGCCGAACGCGTGGCGCAGTCCGCAAGCACCAGGCCCGCAGACACCACCCTCGCCGGAGCCGCCGCATGAACGCCCTTGCCTCCCCCAATCCCGAACGACGCCCACCGCTGCTGGAGGTGATCGACCTGCAGAAGCACTACGCCAGTCCGCAGAAGATCTTCGGCAAGCCCCGGCCCGTGGTGCAGGCTGTCGATGGGGTTTCCTTCGAACTTGCACGCGGAGAAACGCTGGCCTTGGTCGGCGAATCCGGCTGCGGCAAGACGACCACGGCCAAGTCGGTGCTGCGACTGATCGAGCCGACCGGTGGCTCCATCAAGCTCGACGGCACCGAGTTGCGCAACCTCGATGCAGAGCAGATGCGCCAGCAGCGGCGCCGCTTGCAGATCATCTTCCAGGACCCGTACGCATCGCTCAATCCCCGCATGAACGCGGGCGACATCGTGGCCGAGCCCATGCGCAATTTTCCCCAGGCGGGCGACACGGCCGCGCAGCGCGCGAAACGCCTGGCCTGGCTGTTCGCCAAGGTCGGCCTGCGGCCCGAAGCGATGAAGAAGTACCCGTACGAGTTCTCCGGCGGCCAGCGCCAGCGCCTGGGCATCGCGCGCGCGCTGGCATTGCAGCCGCGGTTGATCGTGTGCGACGAACCGGTATCCGCGCTGGACGTCTCCGTGCAGGCGCAGGTCATCAACCTGCTGACCGACCTGCAGTCGGAGTTCGGCCTGTCCTACCTCTTCGTGGCGCACGATCTGGCCGTGGTGCGCCACATCAGCCACCGGGTCGCCGTGATGTACCTGGGCCACATCGTGGAGCTGGCCGACCGCGACGCGCTTTTCAAGCATCCGCAGCATCCCTATACTCGCACGCTGTTGTCGGCCGTGCCGGTCTCGCATCCGAGAATGAAGGCACAGCGTATCCTGCTCAACGGCGACCCGCCGAGCCCGGCGCGTCCGCCGAGCGGCTGCCGCTTTCACACCCGCTGTCCCGAAGCCCAGGCCATCTGTCGCCAGGAGCGCCCGATGCTGATGCCCCGCAGCGCGGCGGGCACCCATGCCGTAGCCTGCCATTTCCGATGAGCATAGAACGAATGAACCCATCCTCTGCCCCCTTCGATTTGCTGATCCACGGCGGCTGTGTGATCGACGGCACGCGCAGGCCGCGATTCACCGCCGATGTCGGCATCCGGGACGGCCGTATCGCCGCCATCGGCGACCTGCACGGCCAGGCGGCCTGCAACAGCATCGACGCCACCGGCCGCATCGTGGCACCAGGATTCATCGATTCGCATACCCACGACGACCAGGCCTTGTTGACGCAGCCGGACATGGTCTTCAAGGTTTCGCAGGGCGTGACCACGGTGGTCACCGGCAACTGCGGCATCAGCATTGCGCCCCTGAGAGCCGGCCTGCCGCTGCCCGCGCCGCTCAATCTGCTCGACCCCGGCGAGCGCGCCCGCTTCGGCACGTTTGCGGCGTATTTCGACGCGCTGCGCGACGCCCCGCCGGCGGTCAACGTGGCCGCGCTGGCAGGCCACTCCACGCTGCGGGTGATGACCATGCCCACGCTCGACCGCGCCGCCACGCCGGCCGAGATCGACGCCATGCAGGCGCTGTTGTCCGAAGCGCTCGAGGCCGGCGCGATCGGCATGTCGACCGGCACCTACTACCCGCCGGCCGCGGCCGCCACCACCGAAGAACTGATCGCCGTCGGCCGGCCGCTGGCGGCGGCGGACGCGCTGTACGTCACCCACATGCGCAACGAGGCCGACGACGTGATGCAATCGCTGGACGAGACCTTCCTCATCGGCCGAGCGCTCGGCGTGCACGTGGTCGTATCGCACCACAAGCTGATGCGCGAGCAGAACTTCGGCCGCTCCGCCACGACACTGCCGCACATCGCGGCGGCCATGCGTTGCCAGTGCGTGTCGCTCGACTGCTATCCCTACAGCGCCAGCTCGACCATGTTGCACGTGGACGAGGCTCGGCTCGTGGGCCGCATCCGGGTGGCCTCGGCCAAGCATTACCCGCAACACGAAGGCCGCGACCTGGACGACATCGCCGCCGAATGGGGTCTGAGCCGGGTCGAGACGGCGAAGAAGCTGCAACCGGCCAGCGCCATCTACTTCAGCATGGACGAGCAGGACGTGCGCGACATCCTGGCCTTCGATACCACCATGATCGGCTCCGACGGCATTCCCACTGGCGACAAGCCGCATCCACGCCTGTGGGGCACCTTTCCGCGGGTGCTCGGGCGCTACAGCCGCGACCTCGGTCTGTTCCCGCTGGAGACCGCAGTCTGGAAGATGACCGGACTGACCGCCGAGCGTTTCGGCCTGCACGGCCGCGGCACGCTGGCCCCGGGGCAAGCGGCCGACGTCGTGATCTTCAATGCGCAGACCGTCATCGACCGCGCCAACTATGACAACCCGACAACGCCCGCCGACGGCATCGACGCGGTGATCGACAACGGCCGCCCAACCGGGTCCGGCGGCCGACACCTCGGTGCACGGGCCGGCCAGGTGCTGCGACGCCAGCCCCAACCCGCTCACCGTCCCGGATGAAGAACGCCGGCCGCATCCGCAGGGGTACGCTGGCGGCGTGAAGCGATCGGCGAGCCCGGTCGCGCCTGATCAAGGCAGGCGCAGCACCTGCCGGCCTGCGCCCAGTGGCCGGGCCTGGTCGATCACTTGCACATACAACTCGCCTGCCGCCAGTGCATGGCGGTCGGCCGCGCAAAGAATCAGTTCGACATGGCCGGTAGTTTGGCCAGGTCGCCACAGGTGGCCGATGAGCGGGCCGGCCGCCTCGCCCCGCGCCCGATGCAGGGTGATGGCGATGCAGCCGGGCGGCACGGACTGCAGATCGAAGTTGCAGGCAAGCGTGGCCGTGATGGCGTTCCAGGCCAGCGATATTTCCATCGGCAGTCGCAGCCGCATCTGCACCGGGGCCGGTGCCGCCCCCTGTACCAGCGGCGGGGTGCTGAACGGCGGCCGGCGGCCCGGTCCCAGGCGCTCCCAGTCGCAGGCGCAGTTCAACAACAACGTTTCAGCGTAGGCGCGGCCAAGGAATTCCATGCCGATCGGAACGCCGTCGGCACCGAAACCCGCGGGAAACGCAATGGCCGGCAATCCGGTCGAAGCGCTCAACTGGCAGGTTGGGCCCATTTGCACATCGCCGATCAGGGCGGGAAGCCGACGCAGGGTCGGATGGGCGATCACATCGAGTCGGTTCGCATCGAAAACAGCCAACACGGCATCGCGCAGGGTTTGTCGCATCGCGGCCGCCTCGCGGCTGGCCGCAGTGTCGCGTTCGGTGGGTTGGTCGCGCAAACGCAGGGCATGGTCGAGCGCCTGGTGATGCAGGCCGAGCGCAAGGATTTGGCCGAGCGAATGCACTGGGGCGCCCGGGTGGGCCGCGAGATACTCGGCCAGGTCAAACTTGAACTCGTGCGCGATGGCGCTGCTGCCGGCCAACAAGCCGTCCAGGTCCGGCAGAACCACAGGCACCAGCGTGGCGCCCTCGGCCTGCATGGTGCGCAGCGCAGCACGTACGGTGTCGCTGACCTCGATCTCCTCAGGCGTCGTGCCGAAAAAGGCCTCGAGCACGCCGATCCGCAGGCCCTTCAACACACCGGGCTTCAAGGCCGCGCGGTAGCTGGGCGGGATGTGGACGGCAGCGCCCGCCGTTGCGCAGTCATCGCTGTCTTCACCCACGGTGGCATCGAGCAGCGCTGCCAGGTCTTCGACGCAACGCGCCAGCGGCCCGCTGACGTCCTGCGACCACGACAGCGGCATCACACCGGCCCGGCTCGACAGGCCGAAACTGCTGCGCAGGCCAACCAGGTTCTGGTTGGCGGCGGGAACGCGGAGCGAGCCGCAAGTATCAGTGCCCAACGCGGCCGCCGCGAAGCTGGCCGCCACCGCCGCGGCCGAGCCGCCGCTGGAGCCGCCCGGCACCCGTTCGAGGTGATAGGGGTTGCGGGTGGCACCGGTCAGCGACGATGTGTTGGTAATACCCGCGGCAAGTTCGTGCAACGTCGTCTTGCCGAGAATGACGGCACCGGCCTCGCGCAGCTTGCGCACCAAGACCGCATCCCGCCGCGGACGCAGCGTCGCCAAGGCCAGCGCACCACCGCTGGTGGGCATGTCGGCGGTGTCGTAGTTGTCCTTGACCAGCACCGGGATACCGTGCAGCGGGCCGCGCGGGCCGGTCGTCGCGCGTTCCCTGTCGAGCCGGTCGGCCTGCTCCAGCGCATCTGGACTGAGGACCATGATGGCATTGAGGGCCGGCCCGGCCTGGTCATAGGCTGCGATGCGCGCAAGGTAGGCCTCGACCAGGCCACGCGCGTTCACCGCTCCACAGGACTGCGCTTCCTGCAATTGCGCGATGGTCTTCTCCCAGACCTCGAATGCGGGTGGGGCGTCCTGACTCACGACGGCAGCCTCGAATGCACGTTCAGCGCGAGGGCCACATTCCCGATGCCAATTCCCACCGATTCGCATACGGTGATGTCGCCGGTGGCGGCACCGTGTCCCGTGTTGCCTGCGATCGATGTTCCCGGCTCGCGTCCCACGCTCGATGCAGGGTCCGGGGTGGCGTCAGGCACGGTGATGACACGTGCTACGTCGGCGTCAATGACAAGCGGGAGATTCATGGGCGATGTGGTGGAGAAAGATCACGGTGTGTCTGCAGTGGTCGCCAGGCACTCCACAAAAAAAGGGAATGGACACAGGGACAGTCGCAAAGGCACCAGGGAATGCGGCGGAGCGAGGAAAGCGGACCGGTCAGGCGAACTGCCACTCGAAGCCGTCGCCCTGCCGCCGCACCCATCCGGCGGCAGTGCGGGGAAAATGTGCGGTGCACAGCAATGCTGCGGTCTCCGCGGCGCGCTCCAGCAACCACAGGCGCGATCTGCGGGCCTGTTCCTGCTCGCCGCAGAAGACCGAGTTCCAATGCGGCAACCACACCTGCAGCGGGTTGTGCATCACGTCGCCGGTAAAAATGGCGCGGTCGCCGCCGGACGACAGCTCGATCGACATGTGTCCCGGTGTGTGGCCGGGGGTGGGCACATGGCGGAAACCTTCGAGCACGTCGCCGCCTTGCGCATCGACCAGGTCCACCAGGCCGGCTTGCAGGACGGGCGCAATGCTGTCTTCGTAAACACCGACGGCATGGTGCAGCCGGAACGCATCCGATTGGGCGAACTTCAGCTCTTGCTCTGGAAACAGGTACCGAGCGTTGCAGAAAGTCGGCACCCATGCTTCGCCCTGCCTGCGGGTGTTCCAACCGACATGGTCTGAATGCAGGTGGGTATTGAGCACGTGCGTGACTTGCCCGGGTTCGATCCCCGCGGCAGCCAGGCGCTCGAGATACGGCGTATGCAACTGGTGAAAGGCGGGGATCCGCCGCGCGCGCCCATTTCCGATGCCCGTGTCTATCAGTACGGTGTGCCGTGGCGTCTGCACGATCCATGTGTTGACGCTCACGGTCAGTTCGGCGTGGTCCGGGCTCAGGCAATCAGGCACCAACCAGTGCAGGTGGGGCGCCAGCGCCGCGACCGACCATTCGGGGAACAGATAACCAGGCTTGAAATCGGCGAAAACGATCTCGGTCAACCGGGTGACGGTGGCCGCGCCGACGGTGTACTGCTCGAGCGGGAGTGGAGTCGGACGTGATGGGCTCATCGGTATCTCCTGAGTGACCTGCTGTTGCGAGTCAACTGGAAGCCTGGGATCCGGCAGCAACGAAGCAGCCGTGCTGAAGGACCCGTACTGTGCCCGTGATTCCGGCGAAACTCCAATGCTATCGGTTGGGGGTACCGATAAGCTGAGGGCATCGATTTCACGGAGCCGGCTCCAGGGCCTCGTCCAGCGAGGTTTGCTGGAACATGGCTGACGCGTGGCGGAGAAAAACTTCGGTTCTCGCGGTGCGTAGCGTCAAAACGCTGCGATCGATGGATGGTTCGGCCCCTGTAACCGGAATGGCGCTTGCCTTTTGCGCCGCTACGCTACCAATGGCCCAGGCCGTTGGGCGATCTGCATGCGGCCCCATCGTGATCCGCTGAGTTACAGGGAACACGATGCCGATGGCGTCCAAACCTTCCCGGACCCATGGGGTCTCGCCGGGCTCGCCCGACAAGGCCCCACGGCAGAAGCCCGTCTGGCCTTGTCGACGGACTCCTCAATCATGAATTGCAACGCGAAGAGGCTATCAAAGTCAGGACGCGACCGGCTGAACTCGTCTACTACCTTGAGGGTGTGCGTGTGAACGGCATCGCGGATATACCGCAAAGCCTCTGCCGACAACCTTTGCGAACTGCCAGAAACGGTGCCGACCTTCAATCGCCGCTTTGCAGCCTCAAGCTCGGCTGTGACCTCGGCATTGCGGATCGCTGCCGTGGTTCGGGCTTCTTCGATCTTGGAGGTATGGAGGGTCTCCCGGTACTCTGAATAATCGACGACCGGAACGAGGGAGCTTGGGACCCTTCGGCGGTACTGCCACAGGTTGCCACGAAGCTCGGTGTATGAAGGCTTTCTCACGTCGCTCACTCGCCGAACTCAACCTGTTGTGGAACAGGTTTGTGGGACAGTGCAAGCTTCGGAAAGCCTTTACAGGCGCGGAACCCGCATGAAACAAGGGGTTCGGAGAATACTGGGGTGGCTGATGGGGCTCGAACCCACGACAACAGGAATCACAATCCTGGACTCTACCAACTGAGCTACAGCCACCGTAAGCGGGAGATTATAGCCTCGCATTTCATGCGAGGCGACCTGTTTATTGCACGGGCGTTGCCGTGGGGCGCGGCACGTTGATGCGGACCTTGTAACGCTCCTTCAGCATCTCGTAATACGCCTGGTTCTCGGCCGAGGCCGCGAGCTGGGCGACCTGGGTGCGGGCCTGGCGGGCGGCGGCGTCGTCGGGAGCGCTGCGGCTGACGATACGCTTGACGTTGAGAACGGTGTAACCCTCGGTCCCGAGGTCGACACCGACCTGGACCGGCAGCGCCGTGGGGTCGGCGCGCAAGGCGGCGTCCAGCACCTGGGGTGCGACATCCTGGGCCGCGTCGCGCGCAACGACGATGGCCGCACCCGTCACCTGGGCCGGATTGCTCTTCCAGGCCGCCAGCCGGGCTTCGCCGTCCTTGCGGGCCAGCTCTGCGGAGCGCGTGGCCACCAGCTTGTCGCGCACCGACGCGCGCACTTCGGCCAGCGGCAAGGTCCGGGCGGGGGAATAGGACACCACGCGACCGGACACGAGCTGGTTCGGGCCGACTTCGATCGCCTCGGTATTGCGCTTGCGCTTGACCGCCTCGTCGCCGAACAAGGCTTCGATGAACTTCGCATGGGCCAGCGGCCCCTGCACGCCGTCCGCCGGCTGGCGCTGCACCTGGTCAGCCGTGCGGATCTCGAGCTTGAGCTTGTCGGCCACCGGCTTGAGGCTGTCCGACTGTTCGTAGACGGTGTTCGTGAACGACTCAGCGGCCTCCGAGAACCTGCGTTGCGCCTGCTGGGCCTTGAGGTCGGCTTCGATCTCCGCACGCAGGTCTTCGAAGCTGCGCTGCTTGGGCGACTTGACGTCGGTGAGCTGGATGATGTGGTAACCGAAATCGGACTCGACCAGATCGCTGATCTCCCCCTTGTTCATCGCAAATGCCGCGTCCTCGAAGGGCTTGACCATGGCGCCGCGCGCAAAGAAGTCGAGGTCGCCCCCCGACTCCGCCGATCCCGGGTCCTGCGAATGCTTCTTCGCGAAATCGGCAAACTGCGCCGGGTTCTTGCGGATCTCGGCGAGCAGTTCCTGCGCGCGGGCCTTGGCCTTTTCACGCTCGGCCGCGGGGGCATCCTTTGCCGCGGCAATCAGGATATGGCTGGCCCTGCGCTCCTCCTTGCCGCTGAGACGGCCCACGTTCTGGTCGTAATACGACTTCAGGTCCTGCTCGTTGACGGTCATCGTCTTCTTGATGGTGTCGATGTCCAGCACCACGTATTCGATCGCCACCGACTCGGCCGCCTGGAACTGCCTGGGATTGGCCTGGTAATAGGCCTCGATCTCCGCGTCGGTCGGCGACACCTTGGACAGGTAGTCGCTGGCCGGGAAACGGGCCAGCTGCACTTCGCGCTTCTCGAAGAACGCGCCAAGTGCCACATCGGCGATGGCCTCGGGCACGAACGCGGTCGCCAGCACGCCGGCCTCGACCTGGCGCAGGGACAGGTCGCGCCGCACCCGCATCTCGAATCCTTCCGGGGTGAAACCCTGGCTTGCCGCCAGCTGGCGGTAACGCTCCATGTCGAGCTTGCCATCCGGGCCCCGCAAGGCCGCGATGGTCGGGTTGCGTTGCAACTCCTGCGCCAGCCGCGCGTCGGTGGTTGCCAGGCGCAACTTGTCGGCGGCTTCGGCCAGCACGCGTTCGCGCACCAGGCGCTCGAGCGTGGCGTACCGCGCGGCCGCGGACTCGAGCAGACTCGCATCGATGTTGGGCATCTGCGCTCGCAGACGATCGACCTCGTTGCGGTGCGCGAAATCCCATTCGGCCTGGGTGATGTCGCGTCCGGCGACAGACGCCACCTTCGGGTCGCTGTTGCTGAACTGGTTGTATCCATCGACACCCACCAGCACGAAGGCCGGGATGATCAGCAAGAACATCAGGAACATCAGTACCTTGGTGTGCTTGCGTACGAGATCGAACATGCGCTACTACTCCATCAATGCGAATCCGGCTCGTCGACACACGTCTGGTGCATCGGCCGGATCAATAAAAAAGGCGAACATCGTGTTCGCCTTTGTCCGTTGTGGTGGGTCCTGACGGGCTCGAACCGCCGACCTACGCCTTGTAAGGGCGCCGCTCTACCAACTGAGCTAAGAACCCCACTGCAATCAGCACGCTCAGTTCAACGCATCTTTCAATGCCTTGCCCGGGCGAAACTTCGGAACCTTGGCAGCCTTGATTTTAATCGCGGCACCGGTGCGCGGATTGCGACCGGTACGTGCAGCACGCTTGCCCACGGCAAAAGTGCCGAAGCCGACCAGCGAAACCGAGCCGCCTTTTTTCAGCGTGGTCTTGACGGCACCGATCGTGGACTCCAGGGCGCGGGTTGCCGCAGCCTTGGAAATGTCGGCGTGCTTGGCGATATGTTCAATCAACTCTGTCTTGTTCACAAAGAACCTCTCGAAAGGACACGGGGCAGTCCAACTGGCCCCGTAAAAATCTGGTCACCACCCGGATCCAGGGTCGGTCAGGTGGTGGGCTCGGTCGCACTGGAAACCTTCGGTCTGGGTCACAGATCCCGGAGTCCGTACTTCTAGACTGATTAGAGCGACGGACCTCGAGCGTGTCAACCAGCCGGACGGCAAACTTCGGTGCGGACGCGAATTCTATTCGGTTTTGCGTGGCGGCCCGTCGGCGAAGGGCCGGACCGG
>JBFIDI010000005.1:0-33558 GCA_041581405.1 Burkholderiaceae bacterium | reverse complement strand
GCGCACGGTGCCGTCGACGACGTGCGCATGCGCCAGCCGCCCGGTCCAGGGCGCCGGTGCGGCGCCGCCCGCAGCCTGCGCGGGCGGATTGCCGCCCGCGGCGCCGGGTTTCAGCCAGGACTCGAACATCCAGCGCTGGTCCGAGCCCCGTGTCACGGCCAGCCGGGGTTGCCGCAACTCCAGCCGGTCCACCTGCAGCGTGCGCCGGTCCAGGTCGACCGTCGCCGACGAGACGGCGATACGCTGCACCTGTGCCAGCGCGTCCTGCGCCGCACCGCCGCCGTGCACCAGCGCCAGGCGATCCAGTGTCAACGATGGCACTGCAAGCCGCAGCCCCGCATCACCCCAGTGCAACGTCATGCTGGCATCGAGCTGGCCATGCAGCTGCGGCACGAGGAACGACGCCAGGTACGGGGCAGCCAAGGCCAGCGGAGCCTCGGTCACGGTCAGCTGGAGCGTGGCCTGCCGGTCCGTGCCACTGCCGTCGAAGACCAGGCGCGCCGTCGTGGACGCCTGGTCCGCCGGCACCGGGCCGACCCGAACCGGACCGTCGTTCGACACGGACAGGGCTCCCTTGAATTGCGCGGCCCGCGCCATCGGCCAGACCAGGTCGTCGACGTCGACCGTCAGGTCATGGAGCTGCAACCGTGCCTGCGGCGCGACGGCGGCGTCGCGCCATGACACGGATCCATCACGCATCGCCAGGTGCTGCATCGACACGGTCCACGCAGCGCCGTCGGGCGGCGTACCGGACGCATCCGCGGCCGGATCGACGGCCACGACGCCGCCGGTCGGCGCCAGCGCCAGGTTCAGGCGACCGTCCGCATCGCGTCGCGCCTGCAGACGCGGCGACTGCAGCGCAACGGTGCCGATGTGCACCTGCCGGTCCAACGGCCGCAGCGCATCGATGCCGACCGACAGCCGCTCGAGTGCCAGCAAGGGCTCGCCGGCGCCGTCCGCCAGGTCGACGCCCGAGAGGTCGGCGTGACCCCGGACGATGAACTGCGGACGGTCTTCGCGCACGAACTGCAGTTGCAGATCGGCATCGAGCACACCGCGGCGCAGGCGCACCGGAAGGCCGGCCGGGACATACGGCAAATAGGGCTCGAGGTCCATGGACTGGATCCGCACCCGGGCGTCGGACTTGCGCGACGGTGCGAACGGCGTGGCCACGGCCTGCGACGCGAACGCGGCGCCGTTGAGCGTGAACGCCAGCGAAGGCGTCACCGTGATGTCGCGGCGTGACGGCAGGTTGCTCAGGAACGGCAGGTGCACGTCCAGCCCGCGCAGGGCGTGCCGGCGATCGGCGGCCTGGTCGTCGACATCGAGCGTGCCGCCTCGGACGACGACGTTGAACACGGCAAATCGCAACGGCTCGTCATCCGTCGCCGGCGCCGTGTCGTTCGACGGCGCGCCCGCGAATCGATGCAGGATGTCGTCGACGTCGTAGCGCCCGTCGGCCGTGCGACGCAGCCGCAGTGCGGGCCCGTCGACCTCGAGCGACTGCACCACCGGAGCAAGACGCCACAAGGACTCGAGCTCGGCGTCGACATGGATCCGCCGGACCGCCAGCTGCGCGGCGCTGCCATCCTGGGTGGCCATCGACACGTCATGCAGGATCAACTCCAGGGTCCAGGGCTTGAACTCGATCCTGCCGACGCCAAGGCTGCGTCCGAGTTCGGCGCTGGCACGATGCTCCAGCTGGTGTTCGAGTACCGGCGGCACGATGGCCCAGGCGAGCATCCATGTCGACAGGACCGCGGCCACGGTCCATGCCAGGCGGCGGATCCAGCGATGGGCGAACAACGAGGACGGAAACGAAGCGGGATTCATGGGCGGCGAGACGGCAGGACGATGGCGGCCAATATATCTCGCAGCGCGGGCGGATCATCGGCACGACACATCGCAGCGCATCGCGCCGTCCCGAAAAACAGAAAGCCCGGCGGGCCAGACTGCATCCGGACCGCCGGGCTCGACGGCTGGCACAAGGCCCATGCCGTCTGGGATAGTGTCAATGGAGGGTGATGTCCAGAGACACGTGGGGGCAACAGATTGCCTCCATGAATCGCCGGGGCCGCTTCATCGACACCATCCTGGGATGGGGACTGGCTACTGCCGGCGTTACGTCTGATCGCTCAGACGATTGCAGTCTAGGTTCACGTGCAGGTGATGGCAAGTACTTGTTGCATTCGCTTGCACACCCCGCTGCGCAGCGCCACGAAGCCGTGCGAATCGACAACCGCGGCACCGGCTCGTGGTGTCGCCACCCTGCGTATATTGAATATCGACTCTAATCCATATGGTTGACGAGGTATATTGGCACACCTAAAATCCGCCCAGCCCGAACCAGGGTTAACCCGAATCGCTGCCGACATCCGGCAAATTCAACGACTGCGCCGGATCCGGAAAAGGCAGAGGTTGAACGCGTACCCATCCAACCGAAGCGCACTGCCTGTGCCGATGTCGCGCGCGACAACGTCAACGAGCGATGTGCCCTAGAAGGAAAAGTGCCATGACAGCGTCCCGATCGATGCTACAGGGCTTGCGAACGTTCGGCTCCGACGTCGCAAACGGCCTGTTCGAGATCACCCACAGCGGCTTTGCCATGTTGGGCCTGACCGTCGTATTTGCCGCTCTGACCTTGAGCGTGCACCCGCAGATCCGCGAGAGCGGCGAACAACAACTGATGGAATGGTTGCTGGCACGCCAGGAACCGGCCGGCCCGAACGACAACGCGGTTGCACCGACAGACCGGGCGACGGCGACCGATCCGGGCGACCTGCCCAAGCAGCAGGCCAAGGTCGCATTCTGGCTGAGCAAGAAATACCGGGTCGCGCCGGAGCCCATCAGCGCGCTGGTGGCCGAGGCTTATCACATCGGCATGCGCAGCAAGCTCGATCCGACGCTGATCCTGGCCGTGATGGCCATCGAGTCCGGCTTCAATCCCTTCGCCCAGAGCCCGGTCGGCGCACAGGGCCTGATGCAGGTGATGACCAAGATCCACGTCGACAAATACGAAACCGCTGGCGGCAACCTGGCCGCCTTCGATCCCGTCACCAACCTGCGGGTCGGCGTGGCGATCCTGCAGGACTGCATCGCGCGTGCCGGCTCCATCGAGGGCGGGCTGCGGTATTACGTGGGGGCAGCCAACCTGGACAGCGACGGCGGTTATGCGCAGAAGGTGCTGGCCGAACACGCGCGGATTCGCGCAGTCGCCAAGGGCGCCCCGGCGACGTCGACACCGTCGCGCATCATGCCGGCGGCCGCACCCGCGGACGAGGCCGGCGGCTTCCAGAAGGTCGTCGCTTTCTTTTCGCCGTGATCACGCCGAACTCATGGGTCCGGGTGATCCATGAAAGACGGGCACCGGCCAGGCAAACCGATCACGCCATGCCTGCCGTCGTCGCGTCGCGGCAAACCCGTGTTGTGGCCCGGATGCCATGAAGTGTCCCTTTTGCAGCCACTCGGAGACCCAGGTCGTCGAGACACGGGTCGCCGAAGACGGCGGATTCATCCGCCGGCGGCGGCAATGCGGCGCCTGCGACAAGCGATTCACCACCTATGAGCGGCCCGAAGTCAACTTCCCGACCATCGTCAAGAAGGACGGGCGGCGCATCGAATTCGAAAGCGGCAAGCTGCGCGCCTCGATGAACCTGGCGTTGCGCAAGCGCCCGGTCAGCACCGAGCAGGTCGATGCCGCACTCGATCGCATCGAGGAAAAGCTGCTCAACCTGGGTCTGCGCGAGATCGCATCGAGCCGCATCGGCGAACTGGTGATGCGCGAACTCAAGAAGCTCGACAAGGTGGCCTATGTGCGTTTTGCCAGTGTCTACCGCAGCTTTGCCGATATCGACGACTTCAAGACCCTGGTAGACGAAGTGCGGCGCTGACGGCGCGCACACCGGCATGTTGCCGCGCATCCCGGCCCCCTGCCGGGGGATCTTCACGAACAATCGGCGGCCACACCCTTGGCGGTACGTGGCCGGCCCGTGCCGCTGAGGATGATCTTGCGCACGTCGCCGGCGGCGCCGTCTTCGGGGCACAAGGTGAAGGTGCCCGCCTGGAAGGCCCCCGACACCAGCTTTGCAGAACCCGTCGCGCTGTACGACACGTAATGCGCCACTGGCGAGTTGCCCGACAGCCGCACACGTTTGCCCAGCGGCCCCTGGCGCTGCAGCAGCAGTTCGCCGGGGTCCCAGCTGGCGTTGTTGTTGCTGTCGTGAAAGAGGATCCAGCCCTGCTCCCATCGGCCCGCACGTGTGCATTGTTCGCCGTTGGCCGACTTGCACAACACCGCCCGACCATTGCGCTTGATCGCCTCGCCCCGCGCCAGGTGCAGGCTGGACACGAAGCTGTTGATCGCCGAAATGCGGCGCTGGGTGTCCAGCATGCCGGTCATGGCGGGAAGGGTGACCGCCATCAGCAGCGATGCGATGGCCGCCGTGACAAGCAGTTCGAGCAGGCTGAACCCGCGAGCAGCTTGCTGCGACGCGGGTATTCGACTGCGTTCCGGCCTTGCCATGGTGGTTGCCATGGTGCGGGTCGGCATCCGTCATGTCATACCCAGAACAACGGACGGGGCATGCGTGCTGCCGGCCCAAAAAAAAAGCGGCCCGCAGGCCGCTTGGGTTCAACGCGTGTGACGCGCTTCAGGACTTGCGGGCACGTTGCCGTGCAACACCCCAGCCCAGCAAACCGATGCCGACCAAGGCCAGCGTGCCTGGCTCCGGCATGGGGTTCGACGTGGCCGCCGTGACCGACACATTGATCTCGGTACTGGCCAGCACGCCGCCATTGGGATCATAGGCAACCAGGCTGAAATCCGTGCTGCTGGTCTGGTCCGGATCGAAGTTCAGGCCACCCGCGGCAAAAAAGGCCATCATCAGGTTCCAGGAATCCTTATGCGCCAAGCCGAATCCGGTCACGGCTGACGGATACAGCGGAGCCGCGCCGGAGAAGCTGCCGGTGGTCCAGTCGGAGTCGATGCTCAGGACCACCGAGCAAGCGGTGCAGCTGCCCAGGTTGTACGAGAAGTCGAAGCTCCAGTTCGCGTAGCCCGCTCCGTCCGGCATATAGATGCCGGGGGCGCCGACGAAGTCGGAAAACCCATCGTTCGGCAACAGCGCGCTGTTCTTGTACGCATGCGCGCCCAAGGCCACGAAGATCTCGCCGTTCTCGTCCACGTTGAACTCAACGGCCTCGAGCCCCGAGCTACCGGCTGGTGGCCAATCCGGCGGCGACAGCGTAACGAGTGCCGCCTGGGCGCTGAAAGAAATGGTCGCAACGGCGGCCATCAGCAGTGAACGGAGAGACATGGTGGGCCTTTCGAGCATTGGAGGATGTTTTTCTGATCGCGTTCGATTCACGGCAAGGACTTGACATACCCCTGCGCCATGGACGAACCCGGTCTCGACACCATCTCCAAGCATGATCCATGCCCGATGAATCACAACCAGATACAAATCAAATAAATCAACGACTTACCGACTGAACCATCCAACAAGCCCCGGGCCGGCGACTGATCGGACGGAAAGATGTAAAAAAAATCGACTGCCCGTTTACCAGGACACCGTACCCGACGGCGCAAGCCACAGTCGGCGTCCGCTCTCGCTGATCGACAAGGGGCCGTCTCCCGCCTGCGTGCTGCCGGCCACCGGTGTTGCCGTGAGTACAAAAGTCTGGGTGGGGATCCCTCCGGCGGTATTGTCCAGCGACAAGGCGTATCGGCCGTCCTTGGTTTGACCGCTGGCACGTCCCAGCCCGGCGCCGGCAGCCGACGTGCCGTTGTAGGCATTCGTCACGCTGTAGGCATAACTGTTGGTGTTCAGGAAGATCTTCTCTTGCAGGCTGGCCAGTTCCAGCAGTTCGGTCTGTGCCTCCACCCGAGCGGCGCGCACGACGTAGCTGCGATAACTCGGCAACGCAACTGCGGCCAGGATGCCGATGACCGCCACCACGATCATCAGTTCGATCAGGGTGAAACCCCGGTTGTTGTGCGTTCGGTTCACGTGTAAGGCCTTTCAGGAAACTGGGACGCCGCTTGCAGCGAACAGGTCGACGTCATGGTGCCACAAGCTCGCGCCAGGATATCCGCCCGGTGCGCGCCTGCAGGCCCCGTTCATCGCCACCCGAGCGGATCGAGCCCTTGGCACTGGCGATGACCTGGGTCGTCACGTTGCCCGCGGTGTCGGTGGTCACGATGGTGACCGAGCCGTCGAGTTGTCCGCCCGTGCGGTTGGCGGTCCGCACGATCCGTGCCGTCAATCCGCTGCTGTAGGTGATCACGGTCGTGGTCACGTCGCCCACCGTCGTGGTCGTGGTGTCGGTGATGTTGCCCGCACCCACGCCCAGTTCGCCGATCTTCGGGTCGGTCGAGCCGGCGGCCTTGTTCGAGGAACTGGAGCTGCCATTGTCCGGGCCCGGTGTCTTGCTCCAGCCGGTGTCGCCGTAACACTTGCCGTTGGGATGGTGCCAATACGTGTTGTATTCGGCCAGCACATACAAGGGGAAGAAAGCCGCCTTGACCCTCCAGCCGTATTCGGGTCGCCCCGGCACGTTCTGCTCGATCGCCGAGTTCGGCGTGTTGGCCGCGATCAGCTGGATCGTCAACGCGCCGTTGTGGCGGGCGCCGGTGGCCGTGATCGGCGTCGTCAGTCCCGACCAGCCATTGACCCCGGGGCCGTCGACGCCGTTGGCCGGCGGTACAACCGGGCGGTACATGTTGCCGTCGTTGACGCCCGCGCTGCTGTAGGCGCAGTAATACACCGTCGGATGCAGGCCCACGCGCACGTCGCCGTTGCCCCACCAGTCGCGGGCGGTCAACGCATCGGTCGGCATGTTGACGGCCAGGCTGTGGATGGGTTGCGCCGTCGCCGAGGCGGTGGTGGCCCTGCGGTAGGTCGGTACCGCGGCGAGATCCAGCGTCGAGGACGTCTGGTAGTCCTTGACACGGATGTAACCGACATTGACGTCGAACAGGTACCCCGGCGTACCCACGTGAAACTGCACGGCCGGGCTCAGGTACTGGTTGTGCATCAGCACCTTGAACTCGGTCGTCGTACTCGGAATGGCATTGACCAGGTTCTGCGCCGAGTTGCTGGCATTGAGCATGTTGACGCCCGTGACGTCGTACTTGTCGTCGTACTGGTGGATGTGGTTCTTCGCCCTGCAGGTCACGCAGGTGTCGCCCGCAGTTGCCGCGGAACCGCCCGTCAGGTCCTCCTTGTTGTACCCGGGACTGTTGCCGTTGGTCGTGATCGTGACCGTGATCGGCCCGTTATACGCCGAACCCGTCGCCTTGGCGGTGATCCGGATCGTCCGGTTGCTGTCGTCCGGGTCGGTCGAGATCACGTAGTTGGTCGACGACCTTCCGGCCAGGAAATCGTCCAGGTCCCTGGGCTTGTAGTTGCCGGGCGATCCGGTATAGACCGTTTCCCCGTTCGCCTTGATCGTCAGCGCGCTCACGTTCCTGGCGGTACCGCTGTTGGCATAGGTGAACTGCACCCGTCCGTAGGCCTTGGTCGCCACCCCCGTGCCGTAGTAGATGTCCTGGTCGAAGTGTCCGCCATCCACGCCCTGGCCCAGGATGACCGGCGGAATCGTCACGTCCGGATTCTGGTTGAACAAGGTGTCGTTGAGCGACAGCAGTTGCACCAGGATCGGCTGCGACAACACCCCGGTCGAGATGAACTTGCCCACCGCGATGCCGTCGGTGGTCAGGATAGGCGTATCGAGCTTGGTCCCGTCCGCGACCACTTCCGAGTCCGTCGCGATGTACCGGATCCGGTCGTCGTTGTCGAGCTTGACGTCGGCGCTCAGGTCCAGGAAGGGCAGATTCTTGGCGCCGCCGCTGAGGTAGTCGAGCTCCATCAGCCAGTTCTCGCCGGCGATCGTCGTGCCGGTATTCGGAACCGGCGTGGTCACGCGCGGATTGTGGGTGGTGAAGTAGAACCGGCCGTTCTCGACGAAGGACCCCTCCCCCACGACCTTCTCGCCGGCCGGCAGCGCGACCTTCCATCCGATATGGTTGCCCGCGGCGTTGGCCCAGTTCGGCTGCTGGTTGTTCGTGATGCGCCGCACCCGCGTCGTGACACCGTCCCGGGTATAGCTGCGTTCGGTCAGCGTCTGGCTCAGCAACGCTGCGTTGGACCGCGACGTGGCGGGATCCCATACGCCGTAGGCGTAATGCACGGCGCTGTCGGTGGTGTCGGCCGTGACCAGCATCTTGCCGGTGGCGAAGTTGATCATGTAGCCACCCTCGGGGTGGATCGCCACGGCCGGTGTGGTGGTGATCGCCTGGGCGGGCGACGTGGTCAACAAGGCGGTCGACGTACCGGCGGCCAGATCGAATTTCCACATCGTTCCGTTCAGGTCACCGGCATAGACCCGGTCCACCTTGCCGTCGCCATTGGTGTCGATCGCCGACGGCGTCGACAAGCCGTTGGGCTGCGCCCCGGTTCCGCTGCTGCCAGCCTTGATCGACTTGACCAGTTGCCCGGTGATGGCATTGATGACGAACAGGCGCGCCGCATAGTCGCCGCCGCAGTTGGCATAGGTCGGAGTGGCATGGGTGCAGCCGGAGTAGCTGCCCAGACCATCGTTGTAGCCATTGCCGACGATCACGACGTCGGTCGTGGTGCCCGAAACATCCATCTGGGCGATCGTGATCGTGCCGTAGGTATAACCCAGGTTCACGTACGCGTTGGCGGTCGTCGGGGACGCATACTTGACCTTGGTCGGGGAAATCTCCCACAGGACCTTGGCCGCGACGTCGGACTCCGAGGCCGCAACCAGGCCGGCACTGCCCGAGATGTCGAGCGCATACAGGCCCTTGCCGCCCGCGCCCAGGCCGCCGACCAGGATGCGCTGGGAACCGGAATCGACATTGGCCACGTTGATCTGCCCGTCCACGAAATAATCGTGCACGTACGGTGTCACGGACAGGTTCTTGAGCTTGGGCAGCAGCATCGACGGCACGTAGGCCCAACGCTCGGTGCCGCCGATGCCGGTACCCACGTTGGGTGTCGCCGCGTTGATGGCGTGCAACATGCCATCGTTGGCACCGACGAACAGCGTCGGATTGGTTGCGTCGTGCACGTACAACGGACGCGAATGGATGATGTCGCCCAGCACGGTGCCGCGGATGCGGTAGGGGCTGCCTTCGTCGCTGCGGTCCCCGCGCAGGTAGTTCACCAGCGCAATGCTGCCGCCGAAATACGCCTGCTGCGCGGCCGACAGGTTCGCCAGCCGGAACGGCACGGCCGTGCCGTCGTCGCTCATGGTGGCGATGAATCGGCCGGTATCCCAGTTCTGCAGTTCCAGCGCCTCCGCCGTATCCCAGGCCGGCGCGGCCGTATCGACGTTACCGAGCTTGTCGGCCGGATAGGCCAGCAGGCCGCCGCTCCAGTATTCGCGCTCGTAGTGGCCGCGGAACAGGAATTCGTTGCCGGACTTCAGGTTGTAGCTGGTCATCTCGTCCTGCGCCACGTAACCGACCGGCTGATCGGACGGATTGAACGCAGACACGGCGACCGCAACCTTGAACCAGATGACCAGGGCCAGCGGCAACGCCAGCAGGACCACCCACAGGGGATTGATGCGCATGTGCAGTTTCATGGGGATACCTCTTTCAGGTGGGGCAGTTCAGCACGCTGTAGAACGACTGCACGAACTTGGTCGCGCCGCGCGCACTGGTGCCGCGTCCGGTGATCTGGTAGGTGTTGACCTGGTTGCATCCGGAGCTCGTCCGGCCGCCCACGACCTGGCTGGAGCCCTGCAGCTTGTTGTTCAGCGACATCTGTTCGATGTAGTACCGCTGGCGCGTATTGCCGCCGACGGCCAGTGAATTGGTGTTGCCCCAGGTCATCGTCAGCGGGTCGTTGTCGGGCGACGCGAGGCCTGCCATGCGTCCGATCGGCAGCAAATGCGGCTTGGTGTTGTCATAAACCGCAAAACCCGCGTCGTCGAAGTTGGTGCCGGTCGCCAACCAGTTCTCGGCCGCGGTCACGGCCGCTTCCGCGTTGTTGAGCGCGCTGTCCTCGAACTGCAGGTTGCCCGCGAGCTTGAACTGCGTATCCGACGTGCTGATCGCCGTGATGCCGATCATCATGATCAGCACCAGTACCAGCAAGGCGATGACCAGCGTGGCACCGCGCTGGCGCGCGGGCATGCGGACGGGGCGTTGGACAGGAATGTTCATGGCAAGGTCCCTCAATTGCGCAACTGCACGACGGTGGTGAACAGTTGCCGGCGAAAACCGTCATTGGGCGTGAACGGCTGGTCGCCCATGGCGTAGGTGGTGGTGTTGGTGTAGCCGGGTTCGGCCGTGGTGTTGCGCGCCAGCAGCCAGATCCGCACCGCGTTGACTTCCTCCCAATCGGTCGACAGCGTCGCGTCGGCCGAGAACGACGCACCCGGCAAGGCATTGAAATACTGGGTGTCGGGCGTCGTCGTCAGGCGTCCGTATTGCACCTGCATGCGTTCGATGCCGCTGGCCACCAGTTCGCTGGTGAAGGTCGGGTTGCCGCCACCGCCGGGCACCAGCGCCAGGCGCACCAGCGCCGGGATCTGCGGGTTCTCGCCGACATCGACCGTCCACGGCCGGATGTAATAGACGAAGGTCTGGAAAGCGAAACTCGCCAGGGGTTGCGCACCGGTGAAGGTCGGCGGCGTGACGCCGCGGAACATCTGTCCGCGGTCATAGGTGGTGTGGAAATAGATGCTGTTGGCCGCCAGGCTGGCCGCCGGCGTCGGCGTGGGATCCAGCCGGCGCACCACCATCACGTCGGTGTTGGCCACGTAGTTCGCGGCCGGGACGCAGTTCGCGGCATACGGGTTGGCATTGTTCGAACCCCAGACCCCTTGCCGGATGTTGGAGATGAACTGCCCCGCACCCGCGCCCACCTCCAGGCACTCGTTGGTGATGCCGCCCAGGGCCCCGGGCGCCAGCGGCTCGGCCCAGGTATAACCGCGGAAACCCGCCTCGCGCAGTTCCTGCTTGATCGCGTTCAGCGCGTATCGGCCGTTGGTCATCAGCTCGGAGGTACGGTCGTTGCTGCGCGAGTTGCTGGCATTGGACGCCAGCACGCCGACCAGCCCGGCCAGGATGCCCAGGCCGATGGTGATCGAGATCAGCATCTCGATCAGCGTGAAGCCGCGCTGGCGCCGGCGTCCGCCGGCATCCGGGTGGTGGCGATCGGGTCGGATGATGGACAACATGGCGTCGCTCAGTTGAAGATGGACCGCGTGGCGGTATAGAAGAAACGCTCGCCGGTGCCGGCGGCATTGCTGCCCAGCTGCGAACCGGCATCGAATGCGGCATTGGTCGTGTCGACCTGGCGATCGACCCAGCCGATGGTGATCGTGTAGGTGATCGGATTGGCCGGGCCGTCATGGGCCACCGTCCAGGTGCTCTGCGGCAGGCTGGCGGTGACGATGTTCTGCCACTGCGCCAGGTCGAAGGCGGCCAGCGCCGCCGGCCCGCAGGCCGCATCGATGCAGGCCGTGCTCGGCGCGACCGCGACACCGGAGGTCGCGACCGCATAGTTGCCGGCCACCGCGCCGGTCTTGTTGGCCTCGATGCGTTCGGCGAGGTCGGCCACCAGGAACACCGCCTGGGTCCGGAACTGGCCGCCCTGGTTCAGGCGCATCGAGTAGGCCTGCAGCCCGGCGGTCCCGAGCAAGGCCAGCGAGATGATCAGCAAGGTCACCAGGACCTCGATCATCGAGAATCCGGCCTGGCCGGCAGCGGCGCGATTCGGCGATGGACGTAGCGGCTTCATGTCGTTACCTACTGTTTGGTGATGTTGCCGGTGATCGCCACACCCACGGTGCGGGTCGGCGCTCCCGCCCAGGTACCGCCCAGGCTGAAGTCGACCGCGGCCGCCGCCGAGCTGTTCGGGCTGAAACGCACCACCGCCAATGGCGCCGTCAGCGTCAGCGAGGCGTCCAGCGGCGGGCGCACGATCACCGGGTTGGGATCGGCCGCCGTGGACGCGGCACAGGTCTCGGCGACGGCACCCTCCATGCAGACCACCCATCCGGCCTGCCAGTCGACCGGGTCGGCACCGGCCACGCAATCGGTGCCGGCCGCATTGCGCCGGCACACCAGCAGGCGCACGTTGCGCTTGATCGCCTCGCCGCGGGCCTGGTTCAGGTCGTTGACCAGCAGGCTGACGGCCGACGACTGCCGGGTGCCGTTGAGCATGTCGCGCATGCCCGGTATCGCGATCGCCGCCAGGATCGCGCCGATGGCCAGCACGATGATGAGCTCGACCACGGTGAATCCGCGCTGCGCCGCGACACGGCGCGAGGCCGCCGCGCGCGAGGTGCTGACAACTGGGCAATGTTTCATGGACCACAGGCTATCGCACGACGGCGGCCAAGGCATGCTCCGGTCGACGAAAGGCGCGATGGACCGGCCGAACGGCATGGCCGCATGCCCTTTTTGCGCCCAGAATGCGTCATCCGTGACTTTTGTCACACCCGCCGCGGGCGCGCGACAATTGCACCTGTCCCGCATGCGATCGCCGCTGCGGCACGGCGGCGGGCATCATTCGAGCCCCCTCCCCCCTTCCCGCGTTCCACCATGATCCAAGACAACACCGACCTGCCCGAGCCCATGGCGCTTGCACTGGCGCTGGCGCATCACGCGGTCGGCCTGAGCGAACCCAATCCGCGCGTGGGTTGCGTGCTGACCGCCGCCGACGGACAGCTGCTGGGCCAGGGCCACACCCAGGCCGTCGGCGGCCCGCACGCCGAGGTGATGGCGCTGCGCGACGCCCAGTCACGCGGACACGCGACCCGCGGTGCCACCGCCTATGTGACGCTCGAGCCCTGCTCCCACCAGGGTCGCACCGGCCCCTGTTGCGACGCGTTGATCGCCGCCGGCGTGGCACGGGTCGTGGTCAGCATCGAGGATCCGAATCCGCAGGTGGCCGGCCAGGGCCTGGCCCGCATGCGTGCGGCCGGCATCGCGGTCACGCTCGGTCCGGGCGCCGCGCAGTCGCGCGAACTCAACATCGGCTTCTTCAGCCGCATGGTCCGGCGCACGCCCTGGGTCCGGCTCAAGGTCGCCGCCTCGCTCGACGGCATGACGGCGCTGGACAACGGTGCCAGCCAGTGGATCACGTCGGAGCCGGCGCGCGCCGACGGACACCGCTGGCGCTCCCGCGCCGACGTGATCCTGACCGGCGTCGGCACCGTGCGCGACGACGACCCCCGCCTGGACGTACGGCAGGGCACCGTGCATCGCCAGCCCCGGCTGGTGGTCGTCGACAGCCGGCTCGAGACGCCGCCCCAGGCGCGCCTGTTCGAGGCGCAGCGCAGCGTCACGTTTTATGCGGCCCAGCCGCGACCCGGGGCGGAGCCGGCACTGGCCGAGCGTGGCGCACGTGTCGTTCCCATGCCCGGCAACACCCCCGGCACCGCATCCAAGGTCGACCTGCGCGCCATGCTGGCCGACCTGGCCCGCGCCGAGACCAACGAAGTCCACGTGGAAGCCGGCCACAAGCTCAACGGTTCGCTGATCCGCGAAGGCCTGGTCGACGAAATGCTGGTCTACCTGGCACCCAAACTGATCGGCCAGGGCCGCCCCATGGCCGCATTCGGCCCGCTCACCGCCCTGCGGGACAGCCCGCCCCTGCGGTTTTGCTCCACCGACATGATCGGACCCGACCTGCGCATCCTGGCCAGGTTCGCCGGCAGGGATGCATTCTGAGACCTTGTGTGCCAGACCAATAAATTGCGCAGCACGTTGTTGCTCCGGCTCCAGCACTTTGTCCATACCCATTCGCCGCCGGCATGTTGCGGCGCAACTAAAATAAGACGATGTTCACAGGAATCATCACCGGCGTCGGGCGCATCGCCGCCATCGACGCCTTGGGTTCGTCCGCGGCCCACGGCAAGCGGCTGCGCCTGTCCTGCCCGCCCGGATACCTCGATGACGTGACGGCGGGCGACAGCATCGCGCTGAACGGCGCCTGCATGACCGTCACCGGATTCGATGCGGCAGCCGGCACGTTCGAGGTCGATGTTTCCGCCGAATCGCTGGACAAGACCGCCGGACTGGACACCATCGGACCGGTCAACCTCGAAAAGGCCTTGCGCGCGCACGACCGGCTCGGTGGCCATATCGTGTCGGGCCACGTCGATGGCGTGGGCGAGGTCGCCGCACTCGACCCGGTGGGCGAGAGCTGGCAGCTGCGCATCGCCGTCCCGCTGGCGCTGGCCCGCTTCCTCGCCTACAAGGGTTCGATCACCGTCAACGGCGTCAGCCTGACCGTCAACCAGGTCCGGGACACCGCCACCACCTGCGAGATCAGCATCAACCTGATCCCGCACACCTTGCACAACACCGCCCTGGGGTCGCTGAAACGCGGCACCCGGGTCAATCTGGAGATCGACTTGATCGCTCGTTATGTCGAACGCATGCTGGCCGCCGGCGTCGCGCCGCCGGCCCTCGCCGGGGACGCGGCAATGCCCGTGGCGCAAACCTCCGGAGTGCCGTCATGAACAGCCGTATTCCCGCCCCCATCTCCTCGGTCGAGGACATCGTCGCCGACCTGCGCGCCGGGCGCATGGTGATCCTGATCGACGAGGAAGACCGTGAGAACGAGGGCGACCTGATCCTGGCGGCCGACCATGTCAGCGCGCAGGCGATCAACTTCATGGCCCGCTTCGGTCGCGGCCTGATCTGCCTGACCCTGACCCGGGAGCGCTGCGCCCGGCTGCAGTTGCCACCCATGGCCGCGCGCAACGGCGACAAGAAAGGCACGGCGTTCACGGTGTCGATCGAGGCCGCCGAAGGCGTGACCACCGGCATCTCGGCGGCCGACCGCGCCCGGACCGTGCAGGCCGCGGTGGCGCGCGACGCCGTCCCCGGCGACCTGGTGCAACCGGGCCACATCTTCCCGCTGCAGGCGGTCGATGGCGGAGTGTTGCTGCGTGCCGGCCACACCGAGGCCGGTTGCGACCTGGCGCAGCTGGCCGGTTGCAGCCCGGCCGCCGTGATCTGCGAGATCATGAAGGACGACGGCACCATGGCCCGCCTGCCGGACCTGCAGCTGTTCGCGGCCGAACACGGCCTGAAGATCGGCACCATCGCCAGCCTGATCGAATACCGCAGCCGGGTCGAGTCGCTGCTCGACAAGGTCGGCGAGCGTTCCATCGACACCGCCTACGGCACGTTCACCGCGCACGCGTTCCGCGACAAGCCCGGACACGGCGTGCACCTGGCCCTGGTGCGCGGCCAATGGCAGGCCGACGACGTCGTCCCGGTGCGTGTCCACGAGCCCTTGTCGGTGCTCGATGCGCTCGAGATCAACCGAGCCATGCATTCCTGGAGCCTGGACGCCTGCCTGGCGCGCATGGCCCAGCTCGACAAGGGGGTCGTGGTGCTGCTCAACTGCGGCGAAAGTGCCGACCAGCTGCTCGCGCAGTTCGAGGGCACGGCCCGCGCCAGCCACGGGCCGGAGCGCGGACGCATGGACTTGCGCACCTACGGCATCGGCGCGCAGATCCTGCGCGAATGCGGCGTGCACAAGATGGAGCTGATGGGCAATCCGCGCCGCCTGCCGAGCATGGCGGGTTACGGGCTCGAGATCACCGGCTACATCACCCACTGAACCACCGCACCACCAGGAAACACCATCGTCATGTTCGGCGCAGACAAGGGAAAACTGGAGTCCTCCGACAAGCGACTCAACGGCAAGAAGCTGCGCATCGCCATCGTGCAGGCACGCTTCAACGAAACCATCACGAATGCGCTGGCGCAGGCCTGCGAGGACGAGTTGCGCCAGCTCGGTGTGACCAACGACAACATGGTGCGGGTGCAGGTCCCGGGTGCGCTCGAAGTGCCGGTCGCCTTGCAGGCGCTGGCGGAGACCGCGCAATACGACGCGCTGATCGCCCTGGGCTGCATCATCCGCGGCGAGACCTACCATTTCGAGCTGGTGGCCAACGAGTCGGGCGCCGGTGTCAGCCGCATTGCGCTGGACTACCAGCTGCCGGTGGCCAACGCCATCCTGACGACCGAGAACATGGAACAGGCGATCGCACGGCAGACCGACAAGGGCCGCGACGCGGCACGGGTCGCCGTGGAGATGGCCAACCTGATGGAAGATATCGGATGAACGACGACACGATCACGCCTGCGGGCGGACGGCCACCGCGCCAGGCCCGCACCGGCGTGACCAGCACCGGCGCACGCAAGGCCGGCAGCAAGTCGGCACGGACGCGTTCGCGCGAGTTCGCGCTGCAAGGCCTGTACCAGCACCTGATCGGGCGCAACACGCTGGACGACATCGATGCGTTCACGCGCGACCTGGCCGGTTTCAACAAATGCGACCGCATGCATTTCGACGCCTTGTTGCGCGGCTGCGTGTCGGACGCCGCCGCGCTCGACGCCTTGATCCTGCCCCTGCTGGACCGGCCGATGGCCGAGATCTCGCCGATCGAACACGGCACGATGTGGATCGGCGCCTACGAACTGCAGCACTGCATGGACGTTCCGTGGCGGGTCGTGCTCAACGAATGCATCGAGCTGGCCAAGGAATTCGGCGGCACCGACGGGCACAAATACGTCAACGCGGTGCTCAACGGCATCGCACCCGGGTTGCGCGCCGCGGAGGTGTCCTCCGACCGCGGCCGCAAGGCCCCTCCCGCCTGATGACAGACCCGCTGCGCCTGTCCGGCCGCGCCCGCCGCGTCGAGCCGTTCCACGTGATGGAAATGGCCAAGGCCGCGGCCGAGATCGGCCGATCCGCCGCCGCCAGCGACCGGCCGATGGTCTACCTGAACATCGGCGAACCCGACTTCACGGCACCGCCGCTGGTCCGGCAGGCGGCCGAACGGGCGATCCGGGACGGCCTCACCCAATACACACCGGCGCTCGGGCTCGAGGCCCTGCGCGAACGCATCAGCGCGTGGTACCGCTCGCGCTTCAACCTCGCCGTGCCGGCCTCGCGCATCGTCGTCACCGCCGGCGCGTCGGCGGCCTTGCAGCTGGCCTGCCTGGCGCTGATCGAGGCCGGCGACGAGATCCTGATGCCCGACCCCTGTTATCCGTGCAACCGGCAGTTCGTCAACGCCGCCGACGGCCGCGCGGTGCTGGTGCCGACCACGGCCGAGCAGCGGTTCCAGCTCAGCGCCGAGACGGTGGCGCAGAACTGGAAGCCGGGCGTGACCCGTGGCGTGTTGCTGGCGTCGCCGTCCAATCCGACCGGCACCTCGATCCACCCGGACGAACTGCGGCGCATCCAGGCGCTGGTGGCCGAACGCGGTGGCGTCACCATCGTCGACGAGATCTACCTGGGCCTGGGTTACGACCCGCTGTTCGGCCACAGTGCGCTGGAGATCGACGATGCGGTGATCAGCATCAACAGCTTCAGCAAGTACTTCAGCATGACCGGCTGGCGCCTGGGCTGGCTGGTCGTGCCCGAGACCCTGGTGCCGGTGATCGAGCGGCTGGCACAGAACCTGTTCATCTGCCCGAGCACGATCGCACAACACGCGGCGCTGGCCTGCTTCGAAGCCGAGAGCATCGCCGAATACGAAACCCGCCGCCACGCGTTCCAGGCCCGGCGCGACTACCTGGTGCCGGCGCTCGAGTCGGTCGGGCTATCGGTCCCGGTGTTGCCGGACGGCGCGTTCTACGTCTGGGCCGATTGCACGCAGGCCTGCAAGAAGCTGGGCGTGCCCGACAGCTGGGAGCTGGCCTTTGCGCTGATGCGCCAGGCCCATGTGGCGGTGACGCCGGGGCGCGACTTCGGCCAGGCCCAAACGGCGCAGTTCATCCGCCTGTCCAGCGCCAGCGCCATGGGCCAGCTCGAACTGGCCGTGCAACGGCTGCGGAGCCTGCTGGCATGACGCGGCACGCATGCGCCGACACCCTGCCGGTCGGCGGACCGGCCGCCCGCACGCGATGACGCAGGCCGATGACACGGCCACGACCGGCGGCGCCGGCAGCGCGCGTGTCTTCCACTGGCCGCTGCGCGTCTACTGGGAAGACACCGATGCCGGCGGCGTCGTGTTTTATGCCAACTACCTGAAATATTTCGAGCGTGCGCGCACCGAATGGCTGCGCGCCCGGGGCTTCGGGCAGCAGCAGCTGCGCGAGAGCTCCGGCGGCATGTTCGTGGTCACCGACGCCGCGCTGAAATACCACCGCCCGGCCCGGCTCGACGATCAACTGTTGGTTACCACTTGGATGCAGGAGCACGGCCGCGTCTGCATGACAATCGGCCAGCAGGCCCGGCGCGGAGCCGACGGCAGCGGCGATATCCTCTGCGATGCCACGATCCGCATCGGCTGGGTCTCGGCCGAACTTTTCAAACCCTCCCGCATCCCACCCTCGATTGTGAAAGCCCTCTCATGAATCAAGACATGTCGATCCTGCATCTGGTGCTGGGAGCCAGCATCGTGGTTCAGCTTGTCATGTTGCTGTTGATCGTCGTCTCGGTCGCCAGCTGGGCGGCGATCTTCCGCAAGCTGTTCGCCCTCAAGCGCGTGCGCTCGCTCAACGAATCGTTCGAGCGCGACTTCTGGTCCGGCACCAGCCTGAACGACCTGTTCGCGGCCGCGGCCAAGAACGCACGCCACTGCGGCCCGATGGAACGCATCTTCGCCAGCGGCATGCGCGAATACCAGAAGCTGCGCGAGCGGCGCATCGCCGACACCGGCAGCCTGATGGACGGCGCCCGGCGTGCGATGCGCGCGAGCTTCCAGCGCGAAATGGACGAGGCCGAGTCCAACCTGTCGTTCCTGGCCTCGGTCGGATCGGTGTCGCCCTACGTCGGACTGTTCGGCACGGTATGGGGCATCATGCACGCGTTCACCGGCCTGGCCAACCTGCAGCAGGTCACCCTGTCGACGGTGGCGCCGGGCATCGCCGAGGCCCTGGTGGCCACGGCCATCGGCCTGTTCGCGGCGATTCCGGCCGTCGTCGCCTACAACCGCTTCGCGCGCGACATCGACCGCATCGCGATCCGCATGGAGACCTTCATCGAGGAGTTCTCCAACATCCTGCATCGCAACGTGGGTGCGCAATCCGCATCCGGGCACTGACGACGGAGGCCCTGCACCATGCCCGCAACCATGGGCCGCGGACGCGGCCGGCGCACCATCAACGAGATCAACATGGTGCCGTTCATCGACGTGATGCTGGTGCTGCTGATCATCTTCATGGTCACCGCGCCGCTGATCACGCCCAGCGTGGTCGACCTGCCCAGCATCGGCCAGGCGGCCCGCCAGCCGGACCAGGTGCTGGAGGTCGTCATCGACAAGGAAGGCCTGCTCAATCTCAAGACACGCGAAGGCAGTGCCCAGATGGCATTGCGCGAGATCACCAACGCGGTCCGGCAGGCCCAGGCCAGCGCCGAGAATCCGGCGGTGGTGATCAGCGCCGACCGCAACGTGAAATATGAGACCGTCGTCACCGTGATGGACGCCTTGCAACGTGCCGGCGCCAAGCGTGTGGGCTTGTCGGTGCAGTTGTCCGGAGACGGCAGCCCATGACCGCGGGCGCGGATCGCCTCGAGTTCGCGCCGCCGGCCACCAATGGCATGGGCCGGTCGCTGGCACTGGCCGTGCTCGCCCACCTGGTGCTGGTGGCGGCGCTGACACTGGGCGTGCAATGGCGCCGCACGGCGCCGACGGTCGAGGTGCAGGCCGAGTTGTGGTCGGCCGTTCCGCAGGCCGCCGCACCCCGGCAGGTCGAACCCCCGCCGCCCCCGCCTCCCGCACCCGCGCCCGAACCGGCACCGGTCGTCGCGCCACCCCCGCCGGCCCCGGCGCCGGACGCCCAGATCGCACTCGAGAAGAAACGCGAACAGGAACGGCTGGAACAGGAAAAGCTGCTGGCCGCGCAGCAACGCGAGCGGGAACGGCTGGAACAGCAGAAGCGCGAACAGGAAAAGATTGCGCTGGAGAAAAAGCGCGAGCAGGAGCGTCTCGCGGCACTGGAGAAGAAACGCGAGCAGGAGCAGCGCGAGAAGGAAAAGCTGGCGGCGGCGGAGAAGAAGAAAAAGGAGCAGGAGCAGGCGAAGCTGGCCCAGGAGAAGAAGCAGCGCGAACTCGAGGAAGCCCGCAAACGCGCCGCGGAGAAGCAGCGACTGGCGGCGCAGAAGGCGGAGGCAGACGCCAAGCGGGCCCGGGAACAGGCGCAAAAGGCCAAGGAGGAAGCGGCCCGGCTCGAAGAACAGCGCCAGGCCAACCTGGCACGCATCGCCGGCCTGGCCGGCGCAACCGGGGCCCCCGGCGCCACCGGCACGGCGCAAAAGGCCAGCGGTGGCGGCTCCAGCAGTTATGGTGGTCGTGTCAGCGCCATCGTCAAGCCCAACATCGTGTTCACCGAAAACGCGCAGGACAACCCGACCGCGCTGGTCGAAGTGCGCGCCGCGCCGGACGGCACCATCGTCGGGCGCAAGTTGCTCAAGAGCAGCGGCAACAAGGCCTGGGACGAGGCCGTGCTCAAGGCCATCGACAAGACCGCGGTGCTGCCGCGCGATGTCGACGGCACGGTGCCGCCGGTGCTGGAGATCAACTTCCGGCGCCGCGACTAGCGGCGGTCCGGACGGACGCGCAGATCGCGCGGCCGGGCCTGGCCACCGGCCCCGCTGACCGACTACTCGTAGACGATCACCGCCTGCCCCTGGTCCGCCTGGGCACGCCAATGCGCCAGCGCCGCGTCGGTCGGGAAAAAGCGCATGGCCTCGCCGAGCTGCAATTCCGCACGGGCACCACCGGATTCACCCATGCGCGTCACCAGCAGGCGGATGCCCAGGCCACGCACCAGCTCGCCATGCTCGGTCTGCTCGCTGCGGGCCGGGAATTCCTGGAGCAGCCGCGCCACATCGGGCGGGCGGCCATTGACGGCCACGCGCAGGAACTTGCCGAAGCGGCACCGCGCCTGGTCCAGGTCCCAGATCTGGTTGACGGTGAGCTGCATGCCGCCGGTGAACCGGTCCGGCATCAGCTTGCCCATCACGATGATCAGCTGGTCGTCCTTGAGCAAGTCCTTGTGCGCGTTGATCAAGGCCTCGTCGGCCCGGGACTCGATGACGCCGGACTTGTCGTCGAGCTTGAACAAGGCCAGCTTGCCGCGCTGGCCGTTGATGATGCGCAGGTCGTTGACGATGCCGGCCAGCAGTTGCGGCTCGCGGGTATCGATCAGGTCGTCGATCTGGCGCTTGGCGAAGCGGCGTACTTCCAGCGCGACTTCGTCGAACAGATGGCCGGACAGGTAGAAACCGATGGCGGTCTTCTCCTGCGTGAGCTGCTCCTTGACGCCCCAGGGCGTGGCGGCCACCAGGTCCGGCTCGCGCGCGCTCGAGCCATGGTCGTCCGGACCACCCATGTCGAACAGGCCGCCCTGCAAGGCGTTGGCCTCGGTGGTGCTGGCGAAGTCGAACGCCAGGTCGATCGAGGCCACCAGCGAGGCGCGGTTGCGCTGCAAGGCGTCGAAGGCACCGGCCTTGATCAGCGCCTCCAGGCAGCGCTTGTTGAGCCGGGTGCGGTCGACACGCACGCAGAAATCGAACAGGCTGGTGAACGGCCCGCCCTCGGCGCGGGCGGCCACGATGGACTCGATCGCCTGCTGCCCCGTGCCCTTGATCGCGCCGAGTCCGTAACGGATCGTCTTGTCGTTGACCGGCTCGAAGCGGTACATGCCCCGGTTCACGTCCGGCGGCTCGAACTCCATGCCGAGCTTGCGCGCGTCCTCGTAGAGCAGGCGCAACTTGTCGGTGTTGTCCATCTCCACCGTCATGTTGGCGCAGAAGAACTCGGCCGTGTAGTGCACCTTGAGCCAGGCCGTGTGGTAGGCCAGCAGCGAATACGCGGCGGCGTGCGACTTGTTGAAGCCGTAGCCGGCGAACTTCTCCATCAGGTCGAAGACTTCGTCGGCCTTGGCCTGATCGATGTTGTTCTTCGCCGCACCGTCGCGGAAGATCTGCCGGTGCTCGGCCATCTCCTCGGCCTTCTTCTTGCCCATGGCCCGGCGCAGCATGTCGGCGCCGCCGAGCGAATACCCGCCCAGGATCTGGGCGGTCTGCATCACCTGCTCCTGGTAGACCATGATGCCGTAGGTCTCGGACAACATCTCGGCGACCATCGGATGCGGATATTCGACGACCTCGCGGCCGTGCTTGCGCGCGACGAAGGACGGAATCAGGTCCATCGGGCCCGGCCGGTACAAGGCGTTGAGCGCGATCAGGTCTTCCAGCCGGGTCGGCTTGGCGTCGCGCAACATGCCCTGCATGCCGCGCGATTCGAACTGGAACACGGCCTCCGTGAGCCCGTCAGAGAACAGCTTGTAGACCTTGGCATCGTCCAGCGGCAGGTTCTCGAACGCGAAGTTCTCCTGGCCCTTGTGGCGCTTGCGGATCAGTTCCTTGGCAATCTCCAGGATGGTCAGCGTGGCCAGGCCCAGGAAGTCGAACTTGACCAGGCCGACCGCCTCCACGTCGTCCTTGTCGTACTGGCTCACCGCGGACTCGCTGCCGGGCTGCTGGTACAGCGGGCAGAAGTCGGTCAGCTTGCCGGGCGCGATCAGCACGCCACCGGCGTGCATGCCGACGTTGCGCGTCATGCCCTCGAGCTTCTGCGCCAGCGCGACCAGGGTCCTGACGTCCTCCTCCTTCTCGAGCCGCTCGGCCAGGATGGGTTCGGCCTTGATCGCGCCGTCGATCGTGATATGGGTTCCCGGCTTGTTCGGGATCAGCTTGCTGATGCCGTCGCAGAAGGTGTAGCTCATGTCGAGCACGCGGCCGACGTCGCGGATCGCCGCGCGCGCGGCCATGGTGCCGAAGGTCGCGATCTGGCTGACCGCCTCCTTGCCGTATTTCGACTTCACGTAGTCGATGACCCGGTCGCGGTTGGCCTGGCAGAAGTCGATGTCGAAGTCGGGCATCGACACCCGCTCCGGGTTCAGGAAACGTTCGAACAGCAGGTTGTACTGCAGGGGATCGAGATCGGTGATGCCCAGCGCGTATGCGACCAGCGAGCCGGCGCCCGAGCCCCGTCCCGGCCCGACCGGGCAGCCGTTGTTCTTGGCCCAGTTGATGAAGTCGCCCACGATCAGGAAGTAGCCGGGAAACCCCATCTTCAGGATGGTGGCCATCTCGAACTCGAGCCGCTCGACGTAACGCGGCATCTGTTTCTCGCGCTCGGCCGCATTCGGGTACAGGTGCGCCATCCGCTGTTGCAGCCCCTCGTGCGACACATGGCGGAAATAGTCCTCGGGCGACAGCTGCCGGCCGTCGACCAGCGGGATCGGGAAATCGGGCAGCCGCGGCTTGCCCAGCACCAGCGTCAGGTTGCAGCGCCGCGCGATCTCGACCGTGTTGGCCAGCGCCGACGGCAGGTCGGCGAACAGCTGCTGCATCTGCTCGGTGGACTTGAAATACTGTTCGCGCGTGAAGCGCCGCACCCGGCGCGGATTGCCGAGCATCTCGCCGTCGGCGATACACACACGCGCCTCGTGCGCCTCGTAGTCGTCGGGGGCGGTGAACTGCACCGGATGGGTTGCAACCACCGGCAGGCGCAAGCGTGCGGCCAGCTGCACGGCCGCGCTCACGTGGCGGCTGTCGTCCGCTCGCCCGGCGCGCTGCAGTTCCAGGTACAGGCGGTGCGGGAACACGGCGGCAAGCTGCAAGGCCAGGTCGTGGGCGCGCGCCGCATCGTCCTGCAGCAAGGCCTGTCCGATCGCGCCGGACTGGGCGCCGGACAAGGCGATCAGGCCTTCGGCCAGCTCCTGCAGCCAGGCCCACTTGACCACCGGCGACGCCCGGCCGGTGTTCTGGGTGAAGGCCCGCGCCAGCAGTTCGCACAGGTTCAGGTAACCCGTGTTGTTCTGTACCAGCACGATCATGCGGGACTGGGCCAGCGGGTCGGCGCCCAGGCCCTCGAGCACGATCTCGGCACCGATCAGCGGCTTGACTCCAGCGCTGCGTGCAGCCTTGTAGAACTTGATCGCGCCGAACAGGCTGTTCAGGTCGGTGATGGCCAGCGCCGGCTGGCCCGCCGCCGTCGCGGCCGCGATGCTGTCGTCGATCCGGTTGGTGCCGTCGACGACGGAGAATTCGGTGTGCAGGCGCAAATGGACAAACATGGATTCATTGTAGGTTTCACCGCTGCGCCCGACGCGGCGCCAGCCGTGTCCGGGTCGCTGCGGCCACGGTGCGCCACAATACCCGGTTGCCGGCGCGGCGAACCGCGCCATCCCTTCGTCCAACACCCCTGCCCGTGACCACCTGGGAAATCCACAACAACAGCCGCCAGCAGACCGTGCTGTCGATCGCCTGCCTGGCCGTCGGCCTGGTGCTGGTCGCCTTGCTGCACGACGCCGGCCCCGGCCACTCCAACGCCCAGGCCGGCTTCTGGTTCGGCGGGGTGCTGGTGCTGATCGGCATGGCGACGCTGGCGGCCAATGCGCACCAGCGCATCGTGGTCGATCCGCACGAGCGCGAGATCCGGGTCGAGGACCGGCGCCTGTTCGGCCGCAAGCTGCGACGCATCGCCTTCGACGACGTGCGGGACGTGCAGGTGGCCTACCTGCAGACCCGATCACAACATGCGATCCGCTACTTCCTGCAACTGCAACTCGGTGGCGGCGAACCCTATGCGCTGTTCGCACCCGAACGGGTCTATGCCGGCGCCTCCGACCCGGCCGTCGTCGCCGAATGGCGCACCCGGCTCAATGCCTGCCTGAAGGCGCCCGCCGCCTGATCCTCAGTCCTTCAGCCGCTCGACCTGCTGCGCGATACGCGCGCCGAACAGCCGCGCGGTCTCCAGGTCGCCGCTGGACATGTCCGCCGCGCTGCCGTCGGACGGCGACTGCGCCATGGCACCGCTGTACGACACCAGGTTGTTGATGTCGGCCCGCGTGGCCGCCTTGGTATTGGCCGGCATCAGGCCCTGGCTGACCCAGAGCATGCCGTGCTGCATGGCCAGCGTGAACAAGGTGTACAGCGTCGAGAGCTTGTCGCCGCTGAGGCCGGCACTGTTGGTGAAACCCGCGGCCAGCTTGTCCTTCCAGGCCTGCTCGTACCAGGGCTTGCTCGATGCGTCGGCAAATTTCTTGAACTGCCAGCTGACGTCACCCATGTAGGTCGGCGAGCCGAAGACGATGGCACGCGCCTGGGCCAGCAGCTCCCAGCCACCGTCCGGCAGCATGCCGTCGGCATCGATCTCCAGCAGTTCGGCGTCGGCCCCGTCGGCCACGGCCTGCGCCATGCGCAGGGTGTGCCCGTATCCGGAATGAAAAACCACGACGACCTTGCTCATGCTCTTGTTCCTTTCCTGCGGCTACCCGCACAACGGACACCGGCACGCCTGCGTGCCGGTGACCCAACCCCGTTCAGGCCGTGGCGCGACGCGCGTCCATGCTCAGCGCACCGGCGCCAAACGCCGCCAGCACCAGCAGGCCACCGACCACGGCGATGTTCTTGAAGAACATCAACTGCTGCAGCATGACCTGCTCGGCCGGCATGGCCCAGAAATTGTGGAACCCCAATGTGGCCACCAGCGTGAACACGGCCAGCACCAGCGCCGCCCAGCGCGTGCCCCAGCCCAGGATCAGGGCGATGGGCGCCAGGATCTCCACCGCGATCGCAACCACGGCCGCCAGTTGCGGCATCGGCAGTCCGGCCGACGCGATGTACCCGACCGTGCCCTCGAAACCGCCGATCTTGCTCAGCCCGGCGGGCAGGAACAATGCGGCCAGCAGCAGACGGCCGATGAGGCTCAGGGGGGATTGCAATGCGTTGAACATGAAAGACTCCTTGATAAAAAATATGTATGAAATATAACGATGAACCATGACCAGGTCGTCGTCGGCTCAGGGCGCCAGGTCGAACACCAGCACTTCCGCATCTTCGCCGTCGCTCAGCGTAAGACGGCTTTCGCCCTGCACCCGCAATGCGTCTCCCGCCTGCAGCGCCTGGCCGTTGACCGTGAGGCGGCCGCGCACCAGGTGCACATAGGCCTTGCGCGCGGCATCGAGCGCCAGCTCGGCCGACTCGCCGGCATCGAACAAGCCGGCATACATCGCCGCGTCGGCATGCATGGACACCGAACCGTCGGCGCCGTCCTTCGACGCGACCAGAAGCAGGCGGCCGCGCTTGTCGGCCTCGGCGAAGGTTTTTTGCTCGTAACCCGGCGCGACCCCGGCCGCATCCGGCTCGATCCAGATCTGCAGGAAATGCGTGCTGTCGTTCGGCGCATGGTTGAACTCGCTGTGCCGCACGCCCGTGCCGGCACTCATGCGCTGCACGTCGCCCGGCGGAATCGCCTTGACGTTGCCCAACGTGTCCTTGTGCGCCAGCGAACCGCTGAGCACGTAGCTGATGATCTCCATGTCGCGGTGGCCATGGGTACCGAATCCCGTGCCCGGCGCGATCCGGTCCTCGTTGATCACGCGCAGGTTGCCCCAGCCCATGTGGCGGGCATCGTGGTAACCCGCGAACGAGAAACTGTGACGCGACTGCAACCAGCCGTGGTCGGCCAGGCCCCGATCGTCCGATTTGCGCAGTTCCAGCATGATGTTCCCCTTTTTGGGATCACACGACGGGTGATCCGACAGGAAGCATTGTGGGACGCATCGTGATCGCGACGATTCGCGCCGATTGATGGCATCATTCAAAAATACTGAACGAACAAGACCACCATGCCGGAAACCCGCGACGTGTTGACACCCGACACCCTGGCCATGCTGCAAACCATCGCGCGTACCGGCAGTTTCGCCGCCGCCGCGCGCGCCATGGGCCTGGTCCCCAGCGCCCTGACCTACCGCGTGCGCCTGATCGAGGAGGCGCTCGACGTGTTGCTGTTCGATCGGCGCAGCCGCAATGCCCGCCCCACACCGGCCGGCCAGGAACTGATGCGCGAAGGCGGGCGACTGCTGGACGAGATCGAGGCCATGGCCAACCGGGTCAAGCGGGTCGCCACCGGCTGGGAGGCGCAGTTCACGATCGCCGTCGACGGTGTCGTCTCCAAGCCGACGATGATGGAATTGTGTGATGCCTTCCTCGCGCTGGCGCCGCCGACGCGGTTGCGGCTGCGTGACGAGATCCTGTCCGGCGCGATCGAGGCGGTCAACGCCGGACAGGCCGACCTGGCCATCGGCACCCCCGAGCCGGCCAACAACCGCGACGTGCATGGCAAGGTCCTGGGCGACATGACCTTCGTGTTTGCCGTGGCGCCGCACCACCCGATCGCCGGCGCACCGGAACCCCTGTCCGACGACATGTTGCGCGAGCACCGGGTCGTGGCCGTGGCCGACTCCCGCCCGCGCGGCACCGGCATGACCGTGGGCCTGCTCGGCGGCCAGGACGTGTTCACGGTGCCGTCGATGCTCGCCAAGCTGGACGCCCATCTGCGCGGCATGGGCATCGGTTTCCTGCCCGAGCCGATGGCCCGGCCCTACATCGAGACCGGCCGCCTGGTGGCCAAGACCACCGAGCGGGGCGTGCGCACCGGCCGGCTGCATTACGTCTGGCGCAGCACCGCGCCGGCTCCGCCGGGCCGGGCACTGCAATGGTGGCTGGCCCAACTGGACAACGCGACCACGCAACGCGCACTGATCGACCGGCATGGCAGTGCATGAAGGCCGCCGCGGCCGCCATGCGGGCGTGTACAGTGCAGGCAACAACCTCGGAGAACCCACCATGACCCAGTCCCGCCACATCGCCGTCATCGGTGCCGGCATCGCAGGCCTGGCCTGTGCGCGCACCCTGGCGCAGGCCGGGCATTCGGTGACCGTGTTCGAGAAGAGCTGGCGTCCCGGCGGCCGCATGGCCACCCGGGCCAGCCCGTTTGGCGGCTTCGACCACGGCGCGCAGTATTTCACCGTGCGCGACGAACGTTTCGCGCTGGCGCTGCAGACCGTGCCCGGCCTGTGCAAGCCCTGGAGCGCCAACACCGTGCGGGTGCTCGACCCGCTGGGCCGCACCGTCGCGGCCGGGCTTCCGGCACGCGAGGCCCACTGGGTTGCAACGCCCGGCATGAACGACCTGCCGGTGCAGTGGGCCCGGCCGCTGAGCGCCAGCGGCGCGATCCGCAGCCAGACCCGGGTCACCCGGATCGAGCGCACCGGCCGTTCGTCACGGCCATGGAAACTGCATACCGTCGGGCCGGACGTGGACGGGCAACACGAACGCCTGAGCTTCACCGGATTCCATGCCGTGGTGCTGGCCATTCCCGCGTGGCAGGCGCGCGAGTTGCTGCAGAATTCCGAATGCGCGCCGGCATGGAGCACCCGGATCGAGGCGGTGCAGGTCGCCCCGTGCTGGACGCTGATGCTCGCCTTCCCGCAGGCCATGCAACCGGGGCTGAACGCGCTCGGCCCGCAATGGAACGCGGCGCGCAGCACACACCACCGGATCGCCTGGCTGGCGCGCGAATCGTCCAAGCCGGGTCGCTCACCGGTGGAACGCTGGACGGTGCAGGCCAGCGCCGACTGGTCGCTGGAACACCTGCAGGACGATCCGGCCCGGGTGCAGGCCAAGCTGCAGCGGGCATTCTCCGAGGTCACCGGCATCCGGGCCGAACCGGCCCATGTCGACGTGCACCGCTGGTTGTTCGCCAAGACCTTGCAGCCACTGGGCCAGAGCCATCTGTGGGACGCCGAGGCGGGCCTGGGTGTCTGCGGCGACTGGTGCATCGGACACCGGGTCGAGGACGCCTTCGTGTCCGGCCTGGAACTGGCGCTGGCCGCGGCCTGACGCCACGCCGGGGGTTGCGGGGGTGGTGCGTGCCGGCTCCGACTACATCGGCCGTTTCGCCCCGTCGCCGACCGGACCCCTGCATGCCGGCTCGCTGGTCGCGGCGCTGGCCAGCTGGCTCGATGCACGGGCCTGGAACCGGGGTGTCGGCGGCCGCTGGCTGGTGCGTATCGAGGACATCGACACCCCCCGCTGCATCGCCGGTGCGGCCGAGACCATCCTGCGCCAGCTGGCCGACTGCGGCTTGCGGCCCGACGAACCGCCGCTGTGGCAGTCGCACCGGCTGCAGCGGTATGCCCGGGCGCGGGACCGGTTGATCGCCGACGGCCTGGCCTATCCCTGCGGCTGTTCGCGCAAGGACATCGACCAAGTCTTGCGGACACGCGGCATCGTGCGCCAGCGCCACCAGGAACGGGTCTATCCGGGTACCTGCCGCCACGGGTTGCACGGCAAGACCGCCGTCGCCTGGCGCCTGCGCACCGACATCGCGCCCGATGCGGCCTGCGCGCCGCGACCGGACCTGTCGATCCGCGGCGCCACGGTGCACTGGTCCGACCGGCGGCTCGGACCCCAGTGCCAGGACGTCGCCACGGCCGTCGGCGATTTCGTATTGCAGCGCGCCGACGGACCGTTCGCCTACCAGCTGGCCGTGGTCGTGGACGACGCCGAACAAGGGATCAGCCATGTCGTGCGGGGTGCCGACCTGGTCGACAACACGGCGCGCCAGATCGTGCTGCAACGGCTGCTGCACCTGCCCACGCCGCTGTACCTGCACTCGCCGCTGGTGCTGGCCGCCGACGGCCAGAAACTGTCGAAGCAAAACGGCGCGACCGCCATCGATACCCGCGAGCCGCTGGCCGCGCTGAACCGGGCCGCCGGCGCGCTGGGCCTGCCGGGCCATGCCGGCCCGCCGGCCGACGCGCTGGCGGCCTGGGTCTGCGCATGGCGCGATCTCTACAATCCAGGCCCGTGACCGCATCTTCCGATTCCCCCAGCCCGCCCGGCCCGACCCACGGGTCCGCACCCGCCGACGTCGCCCACCCCAAGGCGATACGCAGCTTCGTGCGCCGCGCCGGACGCACCACCGTGGGCCAGACACGTGCCTTACACGAACTCGGACCGCGTTTCCTGGTGCCGTACCGCGAAGGGCTCGAGACGCTGGCCGGCATCTACCCGCAACTGGCCGACGCGGGCGGCCACACGCCGGCGGCGCGGCCGCTGGTGCTGGAGATCGGGTTCGGCATGGGCGAGGCCAGCGCACAGATCGCCGCCACGCTGCCCGGAACCGATTTCCTGTGCTGCGAAGTGCATGAACCGGGCGTCGGCGCCCTGCTCAAGCGCATCGGCGAACAAGGCCTGACCAACATCCGCATCCTGGCCCACGACGCGGTCGAGGTGCTGGACCGGATGTTGCCGGCGTGGGATGCCGCGCACCCGCAGCGCGGCCTGGACGGCGTGCATATCTTTTTTCCCGACCCCTGGCACAAGAAGCGCCACCACAAACGCCGCCTGATCCAGGGCCCGCTGATCCACCGGCTGGCCGCGCGCCTCAAGCCCGGCGGCTACCTGCATTGCGCCACCGACTGGCAGCCGTATGCGCAGCAGATCCTGCAGGTCCTGTCGGCCGAGGAACTGCTGGTCAACCGGCAACGCGACAACCACCCGGAGCTGCAGGGTTACGCGCCGCGGCCCGCCTACCGGCCCTTGACCAAGTTCGAACAACGCGGCGTGCGACTCGGCCACGGGGTGTGGGACATCGTGTTCCACCGCGCCTGAACCGCGGGCCGCACCGGCGCCGACCCTCCATGCTGCCCAGTGCCGCGCACCGAAGCCCGGGCGGCCACCACCGGCCTCCGACGATCGACGGCGTCGGTCCGAGCCATGTCGGCCTGCCCTCGGGCCGATGGGCCACCTACCTGGACTTCCTGGCCGAGCGATTTCCCGACCAGCCCCGTGCCGAGTGGGTGCGCCGCATGCGCGCGGGCAAGGTGCTGGACGACACCGGACAGGCCTTGGACGAATCCCGGCCCTACCACGGCCGAGGACGGCTGTATTACTACCGGGACTGCCCGGCCGAACCGGTGCACGCGGTCGACGTGCCCGTGCTGTACCGCGACGAACACCTGCTGGTGGTCGACAAGCCGCATCGGATGCCGGTCGTGCCCTCGGGCCAATACCTGCAGCAATCGCTGCTGGTGCGGCTCAAGCGCATGCTGGGCCTGGACACCCTGGTGCCGATCCACCGCATCGACCGCGACACCGCCGGGCTGGTGATGTTCTCGCTGCAGCCCCACACGCGCGACGCCTATCACGCCTTGTTTCGCCAGCACCGCATCGTCAAGACCTATGAGGCGGTGGCCCCGTGGCGCGCGGAGCTGGAGCAGCCGCTGACCCGGCGCAGCCGTATCGAGCGGGGCGCGCATTTCCTGCAGCAGTGCGAACGCCCGGGCACGCCCAACGCCGAGACCCGGATCGCGCTGCAGCGCCGCATGGACGCGCTGGCGCTGTACCGGTTGCAACCCGTGACCGGCCAGCGCCACCAGCTGCGGGTACACATGACGGCACTGGGCGCGGCCATTGCCGGCGACGGCATCTATCCGGTCCTGACACCCGAGAACGACGCCATGCCCGCGCTGCCGCTGCAGTTGCTGGCCCGATCGATCGTGTTCACCGATCCGCTCGACGGCCGGCCCCGGGAGTTCTCCAGCCAGCGCACGCTGGCATTGGCCCTGCCGGGTGCCGAGCAGCCCTGAGCACCTGCCAGCCTTGGCGTGCGGCGCTCAGTGCATGTGCGCGAGGCTGCCCACCACGCTGACCAGCGCAATACCCACGGTCAGCCAGAGAATCTGTGCGGCCGTCTCACGCGCGCTGAGCCGGATCTGCAACTGGGGAATCAGGTCCGCCAAGGCCACGTAGATGAAGCTGCTGCTGGCCACGACCAGGAAATACGGCAGCAGTTCCACCAGCGGCTCGACCAGCAGATAACCGACCAGCCCACCCAGCGCGGTGACCGAGCCGGCCAGCGTCACCTTGACCAGCGCCGCCTTGCGATCGCCCGAACCGGCGCGCAACACCATCAGGTCGCCCATGTGGTGCGGCACCTCGTGCGCCAGCACGGCCACCGCCGCGATCAGGCCCAGGCGCATGTCGGCCAGGAAGGCCGACGCGATCAACACGCCGTCGCCGAAACAATGCACCGAATCGCCGGCCAGCACGGCCCAGCTGCCGGGTTTGCCCGTCCCGTGGGCGTGGCCGGCCTGGGCAGGGAGATGGGCATGGTCGTGGTCGTGGTCGTGGTCGTGGCCGTCGCCCCCGGCACCGTGGTGGTGTTCGTGCCCGTGGTGCCACAACTCGGCCTTGTCCAGCAGGAAGAAGAACACCAGGCCGACCAGCAGCACCATGAACAAGCGATGGGGTTCGATCCGGCTCTCGAAGGCTTCGGGCAGCAGGTGCATGAAGGCCGTCGCCATCAGGGCCCCCGCAGCCAGGCTCAGCATGTGCTGCGTATAACGGGCCAGTACGCCGAAGCTCAACAGGGCTGCCAGCCATACGCTGCCGATGCCGGCGGTCAACGTACCCAGCAGGATTGCGCCCAGGATCATGAAAAACGCTCTATGTCGGGTGGAGCCGGGTCGACCCGGCCGGGAATTCTCGCGCCAGCGTGGTGGCCGGGCATCGATAACGTGTGCACGATGTCGCATTTCGCGGCACCACGGCAACAACGGCAGCCGGAAGTGTCGCAGATTTCGTGCGGGCGTCTGGCGGGACAGCCGTTAAATGTCTACCATGGGATGTCGACAACTGCGCAGGACCACGGCACGCCTCATCCGAGCATCGCCGCCCGACCCTCTCGACATCATGCCCATGACTCCCGTGGCGAGTGCCCGCACCCCATCCGCGCCGCGACTCGTCGTGCTTCCCGCACTGGCACTGGCCGGTGGAATCTGCGCCGGTGCAGCCTGGTGGGTCACAACCGCGATGGACAGCGCCGTCGCAGCCGGCCTGCTGGTGGCGGTGCTTGTCCTGCTTCCGGTGGTCGCCTCCATCCTGGTGCTGCTGCGCCGCGATCGCGCGCTGCGCCAGGCCCAGGGTGCGCTGGCGCGCGGCGCCGCGCAGGCACAGGCAACCGAACAGGCGCTCAAGGCCCTGATGCGCGAACGCGACCAGCTGGCGCGGGCGCAACACATGGCCAGCGCTGCGCACGCGAAACTGGCACGCCAGTCGGCCACCGACGGCCTGACCGGCATCACGAACCGGCGCCGCTTCGACGAGATCCTGCAGGTGGAATGGCTGCGCGCGGCCCGCGCCCACACCAGCATGAGCCTGCTGATCGTCGACATCGACCATTTCAAGCGCTTCAACGACCATTACGGCCACGTCGCCGGCGACGAATGCCTGCGCCGCGTCGCGCATGTGCTGCAGTCCAGTGTGCGGCGTGCGGGCGAACTCGTGGCCCGTTACGGTGGCGAGGAGTTCGTCGTGCTGCTGCCGGGTGCGGCGATCGCCCAGGCCGAGGACCTGGCGCAACGCTGCCTCGATGCCATCGCCGCCGAGGCCGTACCCCATGCAGCGTCACCGACGGCCGGTCACGTCACCTTCAGCATCGGCATCGCCCATGCCGTCCCGGACCCGGCCCAGGACCCGACCACGCTGGTCAACGCGGCCGATGCGGCCATGTACCGGGCCAAGACTGCCGGCCGGGCCCGCTACGCGGTGGCCGGTCTGGCCGACTGGGAAATCGACAACGACACGCCCCGTACCCAGCCCGGCGCCCTGATCTGAAAGACGCCCCCGTCTGTCCGGTTTCACTGCGTGTAAATCGGCCGCCCCCCCACTGGGG